>CALKWV010000110.1 GCA_938003915.1 uncultured Bacillota bacterium
GCTGCCGGATTTCAATATATTTTTAAAACCTCAAGGAAAATTCCTTGAGGTTTTTGTTTTATTATCAAAAAATATTGGTATATATTTAGACACTGGCATATAATGGTTAAGATTGAAGGATATAAGGGGGATAATTTATGAAAGGTCGTACATTCATTGGTATATTGCTTATTATATTAGGTGCTGTATTTCTGTTGGATAGATTGCAAGTTGTAAAGTTCGCCACATTAATATCTATGTATTGGCCTGTGCTTCTGATAGGAGTAGGAGTTAATCAGCTCTTTTCCAGATGAAAATCTTCTTCAGCAGCAGTTATTTTAATATTGATTGGACTATACTTTCAGTTAAAGAATTTAGATCTATTAACCAGTGATTTAGATAAGTATTTTTGGCCTGTACTTTTAATTGTTATAGGTGTAATTATACTTTTTGGAAACTACAAACAAGGAGGTATAGTAAAATACAAGGATAATACCATCAACCACTTTGTTATATTTTCAGGGTTAGAAAATAAATACGTTTCAAAAGCTTTTAAAGGCGGTAGCGCTACGGCAGCCTTTGGTGGTATTGACTTAGATTTTAGGGAAGCTGAGTTATCTAAAGAAGGTGCTTTTTTAGAATTAACTGCTGCCTTTGGCGGCATACAAATTAAGGTGCCTGAGCGCTGGAAAGTTGTAGTAAAAGGTATACCTATATTTGGAGCTTGGGAAAATAAAGCCAAGTTTTCGGGTGATGGTACAGAGAATCAGCCTGTACTCAACATTAAATGTCTTGTTATGTTTGGAGGCATAGAGATAACCAATTAAATTACTTGTCATTTATCAGATCATGAACAGTAGTAAACTCATAGCCTTGTCTTTTAAGGGATTCAATGATATCGGGCAAGGCTATTGCTGTGTCAATGCGATTATTCTTACCTCCTGCACAGTGCATTAGCACAATATCACCAGGATGGGCAGAAGATATTACTTTTTCTCGAATCTGTTCTGCTTCTGCTTCTTCAGTCCAGTCCAAAGAGTCTATAGACCAACTAATAATTTTATATCCTTTTTTTCTAATACCTTCTATTTGTTCTGGTGTTATTACCCCATAGGGAGGACGATAGTAAAGAGTTTGTGATGAGGTATTGTAGTTTTGTAAAATTTTTTCAGTGAGTTCTATCTCCGCCATAAATTCTTCAAGTGATAACTCCGTAGGGCGCAGATGAGACCAGCTATGATTAGCTACTTGGTGGCCTTCATCTATCATCCTTTTGACGACTGAAGGGTAAGATTTTACATTTTCACCTAACACAAAGAAAGTAGCAGGAATATTATATTGCTTGAGAATATCTAAAATTTTTATAGTAGTTTTTCCATCAGGCCCGTCATCAAAGGTTAGGGCTATTCTTTTATCATGGGTTTGATGGTTCATTATAAAGGTGTCAGGATATTGATTGTGTAATTTTCTAGCTTTTTCATGATATTCCTGATCAGGTGATTTATCAGGTATGCTAGATATAGTTTTGTACTCATAAACATTTGAATTATTCATAGAATCATCCCTTACTTTTAATTGATTTTGTTTTTCTTCAGGGCTAATATGATTTTTGTTTTGTTGATTATTTAATCCAAGTGTGAACCCTAAAGAAAAAAAGAAAAAGACTGTTACAATTATTATATATTTTTTGATATTCATTGCCAACCCTTCCTTTTTTTATTTATTTTTATTTTCCCTAAAAATGAAGATTTAAAAACTGCTTTTGCCCTAAAATCTATTTAAAAGTGTTGACAAAAACACAATAATATAATATTATAATATCACGATATAGGAATAACAAAATTGTGGGAGGAAATAAAATGAGGGGAAATGTTGTTCAGTTAAATCAGCAAAATTTTCAACAAGAAGTTTTAAATAGCAAAAAGCCTGTATTGGTAGATTTTTATGCTGATTGGTGTGGGCCATGTAAAATGATTGCTCCAATAATTGAGCAGATAGCTAAGGAATATGAGGGCAAAGCTACTATAGCAAAATTAAATGTAGATGAGAATAATGCCCTTGCTATGCAATTTGGAGTAATGAGTATACCTACTTTGATATTTTTTAAAGATGGAAGGGAAGTACAGCGCATAATGGGAGCTAGGCCAAAAGCACACCTAACTGATGTACTAGATAAAATAATAGCATAGATTATAAGAAGTCTCACGGTAGTAAAAATTAACCGTGAGACTTTTTTATTATAAGAGGTATATAGGATTATTATATGATATAATTAAAAAAGAGGAGGGTGTCTATGAGTGCTGAAGATAGAAGGCAGGCTATTTTAGAATATATAACAAATAGTAAGCAGCCGGTAAAGGGTTCTCAGCTAGCACAGATTTTTGGCGTAAGCAGGCAAGTGATAGTTCAAGATATTGCTCTGTTGAGGGCTAGTGGACAAGAGATTATAGCAACACCCCAAGGATATATGATCCTCAGCGCCTCTAACAAAGGTGGAAGTAGAAGGGTTATTGCTTGTAAACACAGCCATGAAGATATGGAAGATGAGCTAATGACAATTGTCAATTTTGGAGCTACTATTATAGATGTAATAGTAGAGCATGAGGTTTACGGTGAGTTTAAAGCGGATCTGATGATTTCATCAGCTTATGATGTCATTAACTTTGTTGAAAAAATGGAGAAAAAAGGAGTAAAACCCTTATCATATCTAAGTGAAGGTGTTCATCTACACACTGTTGAGGCACAAGATTCTAGCATCTTAGATAAAGTAGAAGCAGCATTAAAAGAAAAAGGATATCTTCTGGAAATATAAAAAATAATACCGGCTGTTATGTAGCAGCCGGTATAAATATATATAAAAGGAGGCCAATAAAACGCACAAGTTATGTAAAAAATATCATTAAAAAATCTTAATGAATATGTTAAAATTTCGTAATCAATGGTTAATTAAATTATAACACAATCTGGACAAATTACAACAAATTTCGCAAATTTCGCGAAAATCCACATTTTCAACAAAGAGAGTATTAATTTTTTAGGATAGTTATATATAAAACCAATATTATTCAAGATGCTATCCTAAAACTATTAGATTTATTCGCTGAATAGTTTGGTGGGTAAAGCTAAAAAGTAAAAAGGTTATTGAATATCTAGGTAAATATAGTATAATAATAATTAACAATTTAAAAGGTAAAAGCTATGAAAGGAAATAGTAGATAAATCTAGTCCCTAAAGAGAGCCGATGGTGGGTGCAAATCGGTGGGGCTGTTTATCGAATCCATCCTGGAGCTACAGGCCGAATAAAAGTAAGCCATGTCGTCAGCGAAACGTTACTTCGCAATGAGGTGGGAGTTAAGTGTATAACTCCAACTAGGGTGGCAACGCGGGTTATCTCGTCCCTTATTATGGGAACGGGATTTTTTAATTTTAGGAAGCTTTAGGAGGTGTATTATGTTAGACCCTAAATATATAAGAGAAAATATTGATGAGGTTAAAGAAGCATTACAAAAACGGAAAGAGGACATTGATCTAGACAAGTTTTTAGAATTGGATCAAAAAAGAAGGGAGTATATAGCCCAGTCTGAAAAACTAAAGAACAGAAGAAATACTGTGAGCCAGGAAATTGCTAAATTAAAAAGACAAAAGCAGGACGCAGACCATCTTATAAAAGAGATGCAAGAGGTATCTAAAACTATCAAAGAATATGATGAGAAGCTAAGAGAGGTTCAAAGTGAACTTAATGATTTCTTGCTAACAATACCCAATATTCCTCATTCTTCAGTACCCGTAGGTGAAACAGAGGATGATAATGTAGTAGTAAGAAAATGGGGAGAACCCACTAAATTTGATTTTGAGCCTAAGGCCCATTGGGATATAGGTGAGGAGCTAGGCATCTTGGATTTTGCTACTGCAGCTAAAGTTACTGGTGCTAGATTCACTTTCTATAAAGGCTTGGGAGCACGTTTAGAAAGAGCTTTGGTTAACTTTATGCTAGACCTCCATACCACTGAGCACGGCTATGAAGAGGTATTCCCGCCCTTTATGGTTCACAGAAGGAGTATGATAGGAACTGGCCAATTACCTAAATTTGAAGAAGATGCTTTTAAAGTCCAAGGCACAGAATACTTCTTAATCCCTACTGCAGAAGTGCCAGTTACCAATATGTACAGGGAACAGATATTGGATGAAAGTCAGCTTCCCATAAAACATGTAGCCTATAGCGCTTGTTTTAGAGCAGAGGCTGGTTCAGCAGGTAGGGATACAAGGGGACTTATTAGGCAGCATCAATTTAATAAAGTTGAACTAGTAAAATTTACAAAACCGGAAGATTCGTATGATGAGCTTGAAAAGCTAACCAATGACGCAGAAAGGGTTTTACAGCTACTAGGCCTTCCCTATAGGGTATCCTTGATGTGTACTGGAGATTTAGGTTTTACTGCCGCCAAAAAATATGATATTGAAGTTTGGATGCCTAGCTATGGAAGGTATGTAGAGATATCATCTTGCAGTAATTTTGAAGATTTTCAGGCTAGAAGAGCTGAAATAAGATATAGGCCTGCTGACAAGGGTAAAGTAACCTATGTTCATACCCTGAATGGTTCAGGCATTGCAATTGGCAGAACAGTTGCGGCTATCTTAGAAAATTATCAGCAAGAAGACGGAAGTGTTGTAATACCCGAGAAGTTAGTTCCCTACATGGGTGGAATTAATAAAATAAATAAGCTATAATATTAGTAGGGTAAATCTACTGAATGACCTCGGGAGAATTTGCAATATAAAAATAAGTTGACAGTATTCTTTACTTTTGATATACTATAAAAGTGTCAGTTATGAAATCTATGCTTTCATAGATTTCATAACTGCATCTTAACTGTCGTATCAAAAATTGGGAGAGGTGTCCGAGTGGTTTAAGGAGCTGGTCTTGAAAACCAGTGACACCGTCAGGTGCCGGGGGTTCGAATCCCTCCCTCTCCGCCAAGGTTAATATGGAGAAGTACCCAAGTGGCCGAAGGGGCGCCCCTGCTAAGGGCGTAGGTCGGGCAACCGGCGCGAGGGTTCAAATCCCTCCTTCTCCGCCAATTAAGCTATATTTTATCTTCACTATTAGAAGATAAAATATAGCTTTTTGTTTTTGGTGCTAATAGTTTTTGTGTAAATAATATTCCTAAGAAATTTTCATATAAAGTTTTGTGGGAATAAATAAGGTTTATATAGGTATAATAAAAGGGAAAGCAAGAGGAAAGGTGGGACAATTTTTATGATTAAAGTAACTTGTTCCATATGCGGCTATTCTTTTGATGAAGAAAATATATCCCTGTGTCCAGATTGTGGTGGGCAGATTTGCGAGCAATGCAGTTATATTTATCGAGGTCATTGTAAGGATTGTTATCAGGAGGTATCTTTGGATTTCGAAGATAATATATAAAAAAATTATTAAAAATACAAAAAAAGCTTTGATTTTTGTCGAAAAAGTGTTATAATAAGCAGTGTTAAGTTTCATTGTTAACTCCCCTTATTATCATATATATATTTTGACCCTGTATTATACAGGGTCGATATTTTTTCTCAGGAATTGTCTCTTGACATAATGTGAGCTATAATGTACAATGTTATAAGCCATTTAAATAAACGTGTACCCGTAGCTCAGCTGGATAGAGTGTCTGACTACGAATCAGAAGGTCGGGGGTTCGAATCCCTCCGGGTACACCATTAAATATTAAGCTGGTGTTAGATAAACATCAGCTTTTTATATATTGCCTTTATTAGTCATTCAACTTTTTTAATAACATATCTTAAAAGGAATATGATGAAAAAGTCAATGCTATAAACTCTGGAAAAAGGGCGCCTTGGAATAGATAAATTGATGATAAAAAGGATGCATAGCTCCTAAGACACATAGAAACCATGCATCCTAACGGGATTAAAGTTTAATTAAAGGGTATTATTGTCTTTTTATTCAGGTGGGAATAGAATATACTAGCTGCCCATAACTTCAACAGTGCCGCCTAGCTCTTCGATGGCAGATATAATATTGCTTAATGGAAGAGCTTTGCCATCCTTTAAATTATCTCCTAATAGAGGTATTCTAACGATAAGGCAGATTCCTGAAGGAGAAGTTACCTCAATTAGGTTTAAAAGGTTTATTGTGGCTCCGGCGGGGATAAAAATCCTTAGTAGGGTACCTGGTAATTGAGGACAGGAGTCATCTCTCTTTTTACACTTGTTTTGATTTTGAGGTATTAATAAGCTGGCTTCATAGTTATTATCCAATTTCTACACCTCCGTATATCTTATAAGATATAGAGTATTATTTCTTACAAGATATACTATGACATATATCAACAAAAGATGCATAAAAATAGATATTAACTAGGATATAAATATTATTATCTCTGCAACTGCTGCAAAAGAGATGCCCAAAATTACATCCCATAGAAAAGGAAGTAAAATAAGATATTTAAGGATAGCGTCCAGGGTTTCTGTGAGGCCAGATAATATGTTTTGTCCGCTTTAAGATAAAAAATCGACCTATTTAAAGGTCGATTTTTTATAATTTATTTAAAGTTTAAGTTTATTATTCTTTAACTATTTTAAACTCTTTGAGCATATGATAGAATCTAGCTCCGTGACCTTCTGAGGCTTCAAAGAAGTATTGCTGTTTTATTACAAAAGTTCCGCCTTGTGTGTTATCTACCAGATAGTAGACTACTACCTTATCATTCCACTCATGGCCTGTAGTAGCACGGATTAGAATTCCATCTATAGGATCGGATACTTGACCTCGGTTTTCCACTATAGGAAACTCTGCTTTTAACTGATTTTCAATATCAGCTGCTACAGTATTGGGGTCTTTATCCACAATCTGCGTAATTTCCATAAATACCTCGGGAAGCCCTTCTCCCTGGTGTTTGGCTACAATCCTATCAGCTTCATCGGATTTTACTAAATCGTACATCTCCTTATCAAGGTATATAACGTATCCCATCTTACTATGATTTAGATCCATTACTGTTTCCTCTTGGTCACCTTCTAATTCTTGTACTATATTCTTTTGAGGCTCAAACATTTCCTTAATCTTATCAATGGCTGCTTTTCCTGGTTCTGTCTCTATTAAAAATGTTAGAAGTAGTGCGGCTGCAACAGTGGATGCTGCTAAAATCTTCAAAATTGGTTTTTGCCTCTTTCTTTTTCTACTCATTCTACTTACTCCTTTCGGTAAATTATAGGTTTTGGATTTAATAGCCTGCCAAACTTCTTCCTTTTGGCTTATGGCACTGTTGGTCCCATACTCAAGGGCTTTTCTTATTTTTTCATCAAACTTGTCATTCATTTCCCAGACTCCTTTCTTTATAATTATTTAAAGCTGATTTTAAATACTGCCTTCCTTTTAATAGCCTTGACTTTATGGTATTGTGATTGATTCCCAATATTTCAGCTATCTCAGCCTCTTTAAAGCCTTTTAGATATTTTAAAATTATTGGGATTCTATAAATATCCTTTAAGTTTCCTATGGCCTCATATAGATGTTGATATTCCACAAAATCATGCTCATCTTCTTTAGCAAACATGGAGCTGTTTTCCATGTAGTCACTAATAGGTAAATTTTCATGATGCTTTTTAAAGGATCTATTGCATTCATTTACTAGAATTCTATAGAACCAAGGCTCAAAGGGTTTGTTTATATCAAAATTATCAATATAATGATATATCCTAATGAAGGTCTCCTGGACTACATCAGCAGCAGTTGCGTGATTTTTTGTAATAGCAGTGGCTACTCTCAAGGCATATTCTCCGTATCGTTCATAAAGCTCTTCAAAGGCTTTGTCATCACCATCTTTTAACCGTTTAAGCAAATTGGTTTCCATGATTCACCTCCAACTCATAAGCGCCTTGTATTAAATATACCCAAAAACTCTTAAAAAAGTTTTTGGATAATAATTTATCCTGTTTTACTAATTTCTATATTTATACCAGCAAAGGCTTATTGGCAAATAAACGCCTTTACTGAATTGATACTCCCAGAAGCCACGGAGGCTGCTATTGTTATTGGGTTAATACCTTACTTGGCTAATTATGCTTATACAGAGATTACGTGTAGGCTAAATAGTCTTGCCACTGGGGAGATAAGGTAGAAGTTTTGGATAGAATAAAAGCAGTGGTCCAAATTCGGCCTCTTAAGGAGTTGGATAAGGATGTATTTATAGCCCGTGCATGTAAGCGATTAATTGATGAATTGTATATAGAATATGGAGAAGAAGTTTTAATTAGCCCAATATAAAGATGTTAATAGATAATAAGCTAAGGTTATATAGATATAAAAAATACAGGTAAGAATTCAATTTTTTGCTTTCTTACCTGCTTTTTTTATAGGATGTATTAGCTTTTTACATCTAATCTGTGTTGGAGACCATGTAAATTTTCAATATCAAAAGTAAATACAATACCTGCTCCGGGATGATCCAGATTACCTGCTTTAATAATTGCGTTTAGGATAGGATCTAGCTTCTCCTCTTGGGTAACTATTAGAATAATCTCTTTTGATGATTCTATTTGGCGGTTGAAGAATTTTAGAAATTCTTTTTCTCCTGTACCTCTACCATAGAAAACAGTAGCACCTTCTGCTCCGGCCTTTTTTGCCTTGTCTACAATACCATCAGCTTTACCGCGCTCTACAATAGCGCATATAGCTTTTGTAGTCATTAAAAGTTTACCTCCTAAAATTTCTGACATCTGAAAGGATTGACAGAAATCTTTTTTATATACATATCACTCTTCACAGATAATTATACCATAATATATATTTATATGGGGGAAAAACTGTAATTATCTATTTAATATACCCAATGTGAGAACTGATAGAACTGTTCCCATAGAGGTAAGACCTACTATGCCGAATCCACTTAAAAGAGGATCTACGCCTTCTAAAGTCTTAGCTATACCAATTGCCAGCGCCATATTTATAGGAATGTTCACAGGTCCTGTAGTAGCACTAGCTGAGTCGAAAGCAATAGCAACATATTCTTCAGGTGCAAAGAATGCAAGTATACCGGATAAAAATAATAGAGGTAAAAGAACCTTTTTTGTAGGGATATTAAACACTATCTTACTAATACCAATAGCCAAACCAATACCAAATCCTATAGCAACGGTATGGATAAGTACATTACGACGAATGGCACCTACGGATATTTCCTCTACTTCAATAGCTAAAGCTGCTAGTGCAGGCTCTACCAGAGTAGAAGCATATCCCAATAATAGGGAAAATCCTATAATAATAAGATTATTATTTAATTTTACAATATTACTACCTACTGTATCTGCAAGGGGAATAAGGGCGTTTGAAGCGCCTTTTATAAAAAGATGAAGACCAAATAAACAGAATAAGCTAGCTATGATAAAAACTTTAAGGTTGGGTAAAGGCCTCCGAAGAACAGCAAGCTGAAAAACTACAAGTACTATCATTAGAGGAAGTACTGAGCTCGCTGTCTCCCACAGATCTTTAAGTGCTCTTACAAACATGTACACTTCTCCTTTCTTTAGTATGTATATTAGTATATTGTAAAAAAATCCAAGTACACATGTTTACATAATTACTATTATTAAACACTTAAAAAGGCTAATATCATGAACTGATAAGAGCCTTTACCGAAAGAATGGGGAAATTTATATTAATAGCTAGTATTATGAATAAAATTATACTTTCGAGTCACGATATGAATAATTTTATGCAATTGTCGCTAAAGTTGATTATGACAGCTAAAATGCTATTTGTCAATAAGAAAAGCTGTGGATAACTAAAAAAAGTTCCACAAGGGAAAACAGGTTATCCACAAAATTATCCACAAAACCGTGAAAAATGTGAATTTTTGTGGATAAAATCCTGCTTTTTATTCATTATTATATTAAATTCAGCTGAGTTGTTAACAGATATATGGATAACATGTGGATAACTCATCTTAAATAAAAACAAAATCAATAAAAAGTCCATAATTAAAAGCTTTATACAATGTGGATTATGTGGAAAAAAGTTATTAATTAAATCAATTATAATTGCTTTAATTAGTTAAGAATGGTAAATTATAATATATAAGAGCTATAAGGAGAGGATATAATGAGGGAATTTATGGATGAAAATTTCTTGTTGTTAAATGATACAGCTGTTAGACTTTACCATGACTATGCAAAGGATATGCCTATTTATGATTATCATTGCCATTTAAACCCTAAGGAGATTTGGGAAAATAAGCAGTACAATAACATAACAGAGCTATGGCTTTATGGAGATCATTATAAGTGGCGGGCCATGCGAGCCAATGGAATAGAGGAAAAATATATAACCGGTGATGCAGATGATTTTGAGAAGTTTAAAAAATGGGCTAGTACTGTTCCTTACACTATAGGTAATCCTTTATATCATTGGACCCATTTAGAGCTGCGCAGATATTTTGGTATAAATGAGTTATTAAATGAAGATACTGCTGAAATGATATGGAATAAGACCAACCAAATGTTAAAAGATGAGGAGTTTACTCCAAGAGGACTTATTAAGAAATCCAATGTTAAACTTATAGGCACAACCGATGATCCTCTGGATGATCTAAATTACCACGAAAAAATTCAAACATTAGATGATTTTGATGTAAAGGTAGTGCCCACCTTCCGCCCTGACAGAGGGCTGGATATCAGCAAAGATACTTTCAGGGACTGGGTAAACAATTTGGAAGAAATAACTGGAAAAGAGATTAATTCTTTTGAAGAGTATCTAACAGCCTTAAAGGAAAGAATAAACTACTTTCATGAAAGGGGCTGTCGTTTATCGGATCACAGCTTTGAATATGTCCCCTATCGAGAAGCGGATAGCAAAAAATTAAATGAGATCTTTAGCAAAGGACGAAATCAAGAAAATATAAGCCGGGAAGAAGAGGATGCCTTTAAGACTGCTGTTATGGTGTTTCTAGGTAAGCAGTATGCAAAATTAGGATGGGTAATGCAACTGCATATAGGAGCAATGCGCAATAACAATACAAGAATGTTTAGACAAATAGGTCCAGATACTGGTTTTGATTCAATCCATGATCACAACATCGCCTATAATTTATCTCGTTTCTTAGATGCTTTAGATGTTGAAAATGCCCTGCCCAGGACCATATTGTATACCTTAAATCCAAAGGATAATTATGTTTTAGCTTCTATGACAGGCAACTTCCAGGGAGATGGTATTCCTGGTAAGATCCAATTTGGCTCCGCTTGGTGGTTTAACGATCAAAAGGATGGTATGGAAGAGCAGATGAAGGTTTTAGCTAATGTAGGTCTTTTAAGCCGTTTTATCGGAATGCTTACTGACTCTAGAAGCTTCTTATCCTATACTAGGCATGAATATTTTAGAAGAATCCTATGTAATATTATAGGTGAATGGGCTGAAAATGGAGAGGTTCCAAAAGACATGGATTTCTTAGGTAAAATAGTTCAGGATATATGCTTCAATAATGCAAAAAACTATTTTCAAATGCTTTAAAAGCTATTTTCTACCCCGATTTAAAAGTTAAGGAAAGAAGGTTGTGATAATGAGAGGGGCACAAAGCTATTTTTGGGGGATTTTGTTAATCGGTATAGGTATTCTGGTAATTTTAAAATATCAATTTAGGCTTAATATTTCTTTGCCCAGAATTATAATAGGAGTTCTTTTTATAGCTATAGGAATATCTGCGCTGATGGGTGGATCTTTTAGTAGAAAGCCATCGGATATGTTTTTTTCTGAAGGCAGGATTGAGGTAGTAGACCCGGAAAAGGAATACAATATTATCTTTGGCAATATGGTTATTGATTTATCAGCTATTCCAAGAGAGAATCTTAGGGATAAAATCCAAATAAATAATGTTTTCGGAAATGCCTTGGTAAAGATCAATCCTGAAATACCTACTGTAGTTAAGCTAAACTCTGCTTTTGGAAGTGGTAATACCCCCGATGGTTCAACTATAGTTTTTGGGGATCATACCTATAGAGTAGGAGAAGGTAATCCTCAGCTTATTATTGAAGCTAACGTAGTATTTGGTAAAATAGATATAGTAGAAGAAAGAGGCAATTGATATAAAATCCCGCTTAAGCGGGATTTTATCAGTTCTCTTTCTTGACAAGCAACATGTCTAAAGTAAAATAGAAGGAGAAAAAAAGCGAGGAGGAATATACATGATACGAGAGAGCGGAAATATCGCTGTTCATACCGAGAATATTTTTCCTATAATAAAACAGTGGTTATATTCCGACAAAGATATTTTTCTTCGCGAATTGGTATCTAATAGTTGTGACGCCATTCAAAAGCTTAAGAGGCTATCAAATATAGGAGAAGTTAATCTTGATGGACAACCTGCCTTGGAAGTTAGGGTGCAGGTAGATAAGAACAAGGGTATCGTCAAGGTCATAGATAACGGTATAGGGATGACCGCTGAAGAAGTTAAGAAATATATAAACCAAGTAGCCTATTCCGGTGCTCAAGAATTTATAGAAAGATATAAAGATAAGCCAGGTGAGGAAGGTCAGATAATTGGACATTTTGGGCTAGGTTTTTATTCTGCCTTTATGGTATCGAAAAAAGTTCAGATTGATACTCTTTCTTGGCAAGAGGGAGCAGAACCAGTGCGCTGGGTTAGTGAAACAGGTATGGAATATAGTATGGAGCCCTCTGATAGCAGAACCACTAGAGGAACTACTGTTACCCTTTATATTGATGATGACAGTAAGGAATTTTTGGAAGCTTATAGGCTTAGGGAGATTTTAAATAAATACTGCAGTTTCCTCCCAGTAGAAATCTATTTTGATGACCTTAGCGTCAAGGATAAGAAGAACAAAGAGGAAGAGAAACCTATAAATGATACCCGTCCCTTGTGGCTAAAGCATCCTAATGACTGTACCGAGGAAGAGTATAAGGAGTTTTATCACAAGGTATTCAATGATTTCAATGATCCCTTGTTTTGGATTCATTTAAATGTAGATTATCCCTTTAATCTCAAGGGGATCTTATATTTCCCTAGATTAAGCAATCAATTTGATACCTTAGAGGGTCAGATTAAGCTATACTGCAACCAGGTCTTTGTAGCTGACAACATAAAAGAAGTAATTCCCGAATTTTTAATGCTTCTTAAGGGTACTATTGATTGCCCGGATTTGCCCCTTAACGTATCCCGTAGCTTTTTACAAAATGACGGTTATGTTCAAAAAATTTCAGCATATATATCTAAGAAAGTAGCGGATAAGCTATCTTCCCTATTTAAAAATGAGCGGGATAACTATAATAAATATTGGGATGATATCAATCCCTTTATTAAATACGGCTGTATGAGAGATGAGAAGTTTTATGATCGGGTAAAGAATTTTATAATTTTCAAGAACCTGGATGATGAATATATTACTTTAGATGAGTATTTAGATAGAAATAAGGATAAGCATGAAAATCAGGTCTTTTATGTAAGTGATAAGGATCAGCAGTCTCAGTATATTCGCTTGTTTAAAGAAAATGATTTAGATGCAGTATATCTAGATAATATAATTGATACCCACTTTATATCCTTCCTAGAAATGAAACGGCAACCTGTCAAGTTTAAAAGGGTAGACGCAGAGATATCCGAAAGTTTGAAGGAAAGTCAAGATAAGGATAAGTCTAATAAAAAGATTGATAAAGCTTTAGAAAAACTCTTTAAAGAAGCAATAGATAAAGATAAATTAAAAATAAGGGTAGAAGGTCTAAAGAATGCCGATCTGCCGGCTATGATTTTGCTTTCTGAGGAATCCAGACGGATGGAAGAAATGATGGCCAGGTTTGGGGATATGGGTATTAATTATACTCCTCCCAAAGAAGAGACCCTGGTATTAAACAGGAATAGTGACCTTATGAAGTCCCTTGTAGAATTATCTAAGGACGAGTCAAAAGACCAAGACATAAAAATGATATGCCAGCAGATATATGATTTAGCCCTTATTGCGCATAAACCTTTGGAAAGTCAAGAATTGATGAAATTTATCGATCGCAGCAATAAAATCTTGACCAAACTGGTAAGTACTAAAAACTGAAAAAGAAAAGGGTATCAAAGAGGCGGCTAAGCAAGCTTATGGGGGCTTAGCTGCCGTTGATACTTATACTGGTGCCACTGAGCTGTCGGACACCATTAATATCCTGCAGGCTGAGGTTCAGCCAGGTAAGCGTGAAAGACTAACCATGCAGCCAAGGCTGTGGTGTAGATCCCATGCAGTAGCGGGGGCCATAGCCCAGCATGTTGGTGAGGAGTTATCAAAAATTTCCCGGGAAATAATCGTCGAAAATGGCGGTGATATATATATAAAAAGCAATAATGAAAGAATAATAGGGATTTACGCTGGTGATTCCCCCTATCTGGCAAAATTGGCATGAAAATAAATATAGGGAATATTGTTAAAAAGCAGAGGACATACTATGAACAATAAACTTTGCAAAGAGTATTCCAGGAATTCTAGGATTTTTAATTATAATAGAGGATAAGTTGGGAGTTTGGGGTAATATTGAGCTGGTAAAGTTATAAAATTACCAAAATCCTATTTGACATTTAAGGCAACATAGTATAAAATTATACGGTAACGATTATAATTAAACTCTTTACGCACCCGTAGCTCAGCAGGATAGAGCACTGGTTTCCTAAACCAGGTGTCGGGGGTTCGAATCCCTCCGGGTGTACCAAGAAACCCAGTCGTATCAATAATAGAACGGCTGGGTTTTCTTTTTTTAATCTAAATCTTCTAGGTTAGAGGTACAATGGGGGCATCGGGTGGCCCTTAAGGGAATCTCACTTATACAGTAAGGACATTCCCTGGTGGTAGGTTCCGCAGGGGCAGGTTTAGATCTGAACTTATTGATTTGTCTTATGACGAAGAAAATTGAAAAAGTGATAATAAAGAAATCTATGAGTACGGTAATAAAAGCTCCGTAGTTTAAGGTAGCAGCACCACTTTCAGCGGCTTCAGCTAAGGTTTTATACTTTTTACCATCTAGACTAATAAAAAGATTGCTAAAATCCATATTGCCAGTTAATAAACTAAAGATAGGCATAATGATGTCATTTACTAGAGATGTAACTATTTTACTAAAAGCTCCTCCAATTATTACACCGATAGATAGGTCAATTACATTCCCTCTAGTGGCAAATTCTTTAAACTCTTTCCACATAAAATATCCCCCTTGATTGGTTTTATACAATTCCAACATACTGGATAAAAATATAAGAATCTAAATAGATGGATTTAATATATTGTGATATACTAGATAAAGTTGGCGTTTTTTTATATATATTATATATTACAATGAAAGGGATGGACAATGGGAGTTTTTCTACATATTCTTAACAACAATATTATACCTATTTTTTTACTGATTTTTTTAGGATATGCATTAAATAAGAAGTTTAATGTAGATATTAGTACCCTTACCAAGGCTAATTTTTATATATTCTTACCAGTATTTATATTCACTAATATCTATACCACAAAAATTCCTCTAGAAATGATAAAGATATGTGGTTTTGCAGTTCTTATGTTAATAATGAATGTACTAATTGGAAATATTATTTCCTATAAAATGGGTTACGATACAGGGAAAAAATTCACTTTTATAAATTCGGTCATGTTCTATAATTCAGGAAATATAGGTCTACCATTGATTACTCTAGTTTTTAGTAGTAATCCTTATATAATAGAAGGATCTACTCCTTATTTAGATTTAGCAGTAGCTATTCAAATAGCAGTATTGGTTGTTCAAAATATAACCACCAACACTTTTGGACTTTTTAATGCAGGAAGGGCTAAACTTCATTGGAAAAACTCAATAAAAAATATATTGAGCATGCCGGTTATATATGCTGTACCCTCTGCACTGATTCTAAAACTGCTACCCTACGATTTAACTAAAGCTCCCATATGGAAAGGACTAGAGTATATTAGAGGTGGACTTATATCTATTGCCCTTATTACTTTAGGAGTCCAGCTTTCAAGAACCAAATTTCAGTTTGGAAATAAGGACGTCTATATTGCAGCATTTATTCGATTGGTTGGAGGTCCAATCTTGGCCTTTATATTGATTAAAATCATGAGCTTTAACGGAATAGTTGCACAGGCATTGATGATATCATCATCAGTACCAACTTCGGTCAATACTGCCCTAATTGCTGTAGAATATGATAATCACCCTGATTTTGCTTCACAAACTGTATTAATAACAACTTTTTTCAGCGCCATAACTTTATCTCTGGTAATCTATCTAGCCAGAATAATTTTTCCTGTTGCATAAATAAAGAGCAAGGATGTACACCCTTGCTCTCTATATTAATCCCTAATAATCCTTTCTAGGTCAATAATGCCCCTACCCTCTGCATTGGCATCCTTAACTATGGGAATTGCGTTATCCATTAATGCTTTCTTTATTTGATTAGGAGTCCAGGAAGGATTTTTCTCCAGTAATAGGGCTACTGAGCCCGATACAATGGGGGTTGCTACCGAGGTGCCGGACATGGTTGTGTAAGGAACTGGAGAAAGTATATTTCTCTGACCTGGTTTATACTCCTTATCGGTATTAACGGATACTACTTTAACACCAGGTGCTACTACATCGGGCTTAATGCGCATTCCTACTGGCCCTCTGCTAGAAAACTCAGCTATGGTATCATCGGATATATCTGGAGTCCTTTTATCATCAATAGCGCCTACAGTTATAACTTTAGAGCTTACACCAGGGGATGTTATGGTTGAAGGTTGAGGTCCTGAGTTTCCAGCTGCAACCACAACAGTTATACCCCTATCCCATAGTGCCTCTACACCTCTTATCATAGCATCGTTAGGGGAAAGTCTCTTAGCTTGGGTACCTAATGACATGGATAGCACCTTAATATTTAGTTTTTCTTGATTATCAGCAACCCATTGTATGGCTGCTAAAATATCTGAGGTGCTGCCACTTCCGTTTTTATTTAGAGCTTTAAGGGCGATTATATCTGCTTCAGGTGCTATCCCTTGATACTTTCCCCGGGAACGATAACCACTCCCTGCAGCAACGCCGGCTACAAAGGTCCCATGGCCATTATCATCATAGGGCAACTCTTGATTATCTACAAAATCTTTGAAGGCTTTAATTCTGTTGGTAGGTCTAACAAAGTCCATATGAGGATATATACCCGTATCAATTATGGCAATTCCTACCCCTCTGCCTTTGTAACCAGTTCGATTTAGTATATGAGCTTTAACCTCCTGAGAGGCTATGTCCATTTGTGCTTTTACCGATGCATCGGCAGTAATATATTTCACATACCTTATGGCCGCAAGATCTAAAATTTTTGACGAAGGTATTTCTACGCTAAAACAATCAATTAGAGGATATTCATATTTAACCTTGGCGCCTAATTTTTTCAGAGTCTCCTGGCATACTTCATCACAGCCTTTATGGGAATGGAGAATTATTAATACTGGTTGATCCGACATAGTGTTCATGGTTTTTACAAGTTCTGGATCAATTTTATTCAGAATGGCTCTTCTGGTAAATATAATAATGACCCCCTTTCCAATACAACCAAGAAAAAATAGGCTGTATTCAATTTGGGATAGCTACATTCATATATCCCTGGTATATAATATGAGTGGGGGTCAATTTGTGACACGATTATTGATTTTATCAAATCAGTGTGCAATAATATGAAAAGGTATAATATATAGATAGGTTTAGGATGTGATGTATTTGCATGAAAAGTTTATGAGGGAGGCGTTAAAGGAAGCACAAAAAGCCTATGAGCTGGATGAGGTTCCTATAGGTGCTGTGATTGTCAAGGATGGGCAAATCATTGCACGGGGCCATAATCTAAGGGAAAGAGAGCAGAATCCTATCCTCCATGCAGAGATGGTAGCCATTTGTCGAGCAGCCCAAAAAGTTAAAAGCTGGAGATTGACTGGATGCGAAATTTATGTTACCATTGAACCGTGTCCCATGTGTGCGGGAGCCTTGATACAAAGCCGCTTAGATAGGGTTATATTTGGTGCTAGAGATCCTAAAGCAGGATGTACAGGAAGCCTATATAATCTAGTTCAAGATAGTCGCTTTAATCATAGATTAGAGGTGGTAGAAGGTATTCTGCAAGAGGATTGCAGGCAGATTATCAAGGATTTTTTTAGAATGAAGAGACAAAAGGAGGCATAGTGTAAGTTGATATAGATGTGGAGAAGTAGCGAAGTGGTCATAACGCGCCGCACTCGAAATGCGGTTGCCCGAAAGGGCACGTGGGTTCGAATCCCACCTTCTCCGCCAGGAAAAAGGATTTACGTTTTTCGTAAATCCTTTTTTGTTTTATCATTGTTCTATTTTCCAGTTTCCTATAATACTAATATAAGACTGTCATTAGTATAGAGCCTGGGCATTTAATTTATAGGATTGGGGTATAAAAATATAATAGAACAATTAAAATGAGAAGAAGGAATAATCATGAAAAAATTTAACATAGACAAGAACTATGTTATATTGATAGTCATGCTATTAGGGGGAGTATTTTTGGCTATTTTGTTTATCAATATATTTAAAAAACTCTTTGCTTTATCTACATGGCAGGGTATTAAAGAATTTATAGAAGTTTTCTCCAGTTAGATTACATGGTCTTTTATAACTGTAAAATAAATTGCATAAACTTCATCCTTTATCTATAATATAAATAATCAACACAATCCATTGTAAGTTACAAAGTATTGATCATTACTTGCAGGCAGGGTATCTAAGGGTAGCTAGTGGATTCCTAAACCATATCAGTGAAGGCATTCACTTATCAATTGCCTATTATATTCAACTATCCACATTTACTAAAACAGATACAGTTATAAATAGAAAAGGAGAGTTGATTGTGTTTCAATTTCACAAGATAAGCACTAAAGATAAAAAATCCTTTTATAAGGAGCTAAATGGCTATTTAGAGAGTATGTTAGATGGAGAGCCAGATTGGTTAGCCGGGATATCTAATGCATCTTCTCTTTTATACCTAATGCTTGAGGATATTAACTGGGCTGGCTTTTACCTGTACAAAGAGGGAGAGTTAGTACTTGCTTCTTTTCAGGGAAAACCTGCATGTGTTAGAATAGCTATGGGCAAAGGTGTGTGTGGCACTGCTGCACAGACTAGGGAAATACAGATAGTGGAGGATGTAAATAAATTCCCTGGGCATATTGCATGTGACATTGCATCCCAGTCGGAGATTGTACTGCCCATAATTAAAGAGGATAGGCTAATAGGGGTGCTGGACATCGACAGCCCCATAAAAGCAAGGTTTGATAAAGAGGATGCTGAAGGTCTAAAGGAATTTGTAACTATTCTTAATAAGTATTTAAAATGGCCTGATGAGTTTATCTAAGGAAGATAAAATTATATAAAAATATTATAAAACTATATATGTATATAAAATGGGTATAGAAAGATTACATTAATTATGTAATAAAAATTATTGTAACATAAAAGGAATGATGGTTTATGAATATGTCTGAATATCAACGTAAAGCTATGCGTACTAAAGGGAATTATGCTACCACTGAAGAACAAATTTTAAATGCTAGCCTTGGACTTGCTGGCGAGGTAGGAGAATGTGTAGATCATATTAAAAAGGTAGTCTTCCATGGACATAAATTGGACAAGGAGTATATAAAAAAAGAGTTAGGGGACATAGCCTGGTATATTGCATTAATGTCCGATGCCTTGGGCTTGGATATGAGTGATATATGCAGAGAGAATATCACAAAGCTAGAAAAAAGATACCCCAACGGATTTGATAAAGAGTTAAGTCAAAATAGACAAGAATAGAAAGCTAAATAAAACCCCGATTGATGGTGTTATGAGTTACCGTTAATTGGGGTATTTTATTGTATTAAATTGGAGTTATGTGGGATTTATTTCATAGCAAAACATTTCAATAAAATTAAACACACAATATATTGTGTAAAACATACTTGATTGGGTATATATATAGTGGTACAATTTAATTAAGGAAGTGTATACCAAATCTTTGAATTAAATTATAGTTTCCTTGGGGAGGGTGCTATGAGTAAAATTGAACATCTAATAGTAAGAAAATTTACCAAAGATCTAGAAGTTGATAAAAATAGGACAGTATATGATCTCTTTGAATGGAAAACCGTGGACGTAATATTAAGGGATTATAGGACAAATAAAGTAATCTGTGACATGAGGGACTTGGAGTTTCCAGCCCATTATTCACAGAATGCTTGTGACATAATTGCCAGCCATTATTTTAGAAAGGCAGGCGTAAATAACCATGTAGGTCATGAGCGCAGCATGCGAGAGGTAGTACACCGCATGGTGTCTTTCTGGGTAGCTGCCTTAATGGATGAAGGCCTAATTGACACAGAGGAGCAAAAGCAAATTTTATATGATGAGCTTGCATATTTGCTGTTGGCCCAAGCATGGGCTCCTAACTCTCCTCAATGGTTTAACACTGGTTTAAAGCTGGCTTATGGTATTGAAGGAGAGCCTAATGGCCTATATTACTATGACCCTGACAAAAAAGAAGTGGTAGAGAGTAAAGATCTCTATACAAGGACCCAAGCATCCGCCTGCTTTATTGTTTCTATTGAAGATAAGCTCATAGGTGAACGGTCAATATCCGAGCATTATGTTACCGAGACTAAACTCTTTAAAGGCGGTTCTGGTACGGGAACTAATTATTCAACATTGAGAGCTGAAGGTGAAAGATTATCTGGTGGAGGAGTATCATCAGGATTACTTAGCTTTTTAAAGGGCTTTGACAGGAATGCAGGAGCTATTAAATCTGGTGGCACTACACGCCGTGCTGCTAAGATGGTTATTGTAGATGATGATCATCCAGATATTATGGATTTTATAAACTGGAAGAGGAAAGAGGAAGAAAAAGTTAGAGCACTTGGCAAAATGGGCTATGATACCGATTTTAACGGAGAAGCCTATAATACCGTCTCTGGTCAAAACGGCAATAATTCAGTACGCCTAAAGGACGAAACCATGAAGAAAATTTTAAACCTTGACAAAGATCCCAATGCCACCATTACTTTAAAGGGCCGTGTGGATCCTAGTGTTAATAAGGAGCTTAAGGTAAAGGAGCTTTGGGATGCTATTAACCAAGCGGCGTACTACTGTGCTGATCCTGGATTACAATTTCACGGAAGGTTTAACGAATGGCATACCTGCCCTGCAGGCGAGGATGGACAGCTGTGGGCCAAGCATAACCAGATAAATGCTACTAATCCATGTAGTGAATATGCCTTTTTGGACGATACATCCTGTAATCTTGCATCCATAAACCTTTATTATTTCTTTGATGAAGAAACTGGCAGGTTCAAGTTGGATGAATTTTTGCATACTGTGGCATTGGTACAAATGGTTTTGGAAGCCTCTATACACTGGGGACAATATCCTACCAAGCATATAGCCAGGAAAACTTACTTTTTCAGAACAACGGGCCTTGGTCCTGCAAACCTAGCCTCCCTTATTATGGCTTGTGGCTATCCTTACGATTCTCATGAAGCCAGAACCATGGCAGCATCCATAATAGGCATTATGACCGGATATTCCTACTATGTTTCATCTTTGATGGCAGAAAAATTAGGTCCTTTTGAGAAGTATGATATAAACAAGGAGCATATGCTGAAGGTTATTCGAAATCATGCCAGGGTAGCCGGTGCTAGACAGGACAGCTACGAAGGTCTTAGCTATCAGCCTATGGAAGTGGATCACAAAGTCCTAAAAAAGATAGGCTGGAGCCATGTTAGTGATACTTTGGTTAAAGTATGGGATATGGCATATGAGAGCGGTCTTAAAAATGGTTACCGTAATGCCCAAGTAACCGTAGTTGCACCTACTGGTACAATATCCTTTGCCATGGACTGTGGTGCTACATCTATTGAACCTTTCTATGCCCATGTAATATATAAAAAGTTGGCTGGTGGAGCCTCCATGGTTATGGTAAATCCAGTAATTGAGACTGCCCTTAAAAGGCTGGGTTATTCAGAAAAACAGATAGATGAGATTATTGGTTATATCCTGCGCAAGGATGAAAACGATAATATTATCGATGGCAAGATAGAGGGCGCACCCCATCTAAAGCCGGAACATTATCCTATATTTGATACTGCCAGCAGATGCGGTACAGGGAAAAGAGCTATCTCTCCCGAGGGGCATGTGCTTATGGTATCAGCTATTACCCCCCTTATTTCCGGTGCGGTATCCAAGACTGTAAACATGCCTAATTCGGCAACTGTAAAGGATATTGAAAGAATCCATTTATTAGCATATACCACAGGTGCCAAGGCTATTGCTATATATAGGGACGGCTCTAAGGCCAGTCAGCCATTGACATCATCAAAAGATAGTGAAGCTGAAAAACGCCTAGAGGATATGACCTATCAAGAACTGCTTGAGATTGCAAAGGCAAGCAGGGAGAGAAAAGCTGTACGCAGAAAAGTCACGGGTAGAAGACCTGGATTCACCCATAGTGCTAAGATAGGTGATATTGAGCTTTATATAACAGTGAATTTTTATCCTGACGGCAGAATCGGTGAACTCTTTATCTCCACGGATAAAGAAGGTACAGTGGTTAAAGGCTTGCTTGCTTCCTTGTCCAAGGCTATATCCAATATGCTTCAGTATAATATTCCGCCTCAGGAGATATCTAGAATGCTAAGGGGGCAACAGTACGAGCCATCAGGTTTTGTTAGCCGTCATCCATACATTAAGCATGCTTCATCTATATCTGATTTAATAAGCAAGATAATAGACATTGAACTGGGCAACTTTTCAAGGTGTGAGACAAAGCCGGAAGTAGATGGGGAAATGTTGTTGGCCAGGGATTTGGTTACAGCTTCCAATAACCCAGGTCCATCTGAAAACCAGCCCTATTATGAATATTCCCATGATGAATCTGAAAAAGGTGAGCGCATCTATGGTGAAGTTTGTGCTATGTGCGGCAGTATCAGACTAAGAAGGAATGGAACTTGTAAAGTTTGTGAAGAATGTGGGGCTACTACAGGGTGTTCGTAAGCTATCATAATAGCTGCCTCGGCATCCTTGCCTCCAGAGTTACAGATGTTATTTTTAACGAAAAATGGATTAATGCGAGGGTTTAACATATGAAACAATATCTAGACCTTTTAAAATATATACTGGATAAGGGTATTGAGAAAGAAGACAGAACCGGGACAGGTACCATTAGCATATTTGGATACCAGATGAGGTTTAATTTGGAGGAGGGGTTTCCCCTCCTCACCACCAAAAAACTTCACTTAAAATCAATAATCTATGAACTGCTATGGTTTATAAGAGGGGATACCAATATTAAATATCTTAAGGAACACGGCGTTAGCATATGGGATGAATGGGCTGATGAAAATGGAGATCTAGGTCCCATATACGGATACCAATGGAGATCCTGGCCTAGCTATGATGGAGGACATATAGATCAGCTAAGCCGAGTAATAAATGGGATAAAGAATAATCCCCACTCCAGAAGACATATAGTTAGCGCATGGAATGTAGCTGACATTGACAAGATGGCACTGCCTCCCTGCCATTGCCTGTTTCAGTTTTATGTGGCAAATGACAGGCTTTCATGTCAGCTATATCAAAGAAGCGGGGATGTTTTTCTTGGAGTTCCTTTTAATATAGCATCCTACTCTTTATTGCTTATGATGGTGGCAAAAGTATGTGGACTGAAACCAGGTGAGTTTATACATACTTTGGGAGACGCCCACATTTACTTGAACCATCTTGACCAGGTAAAATTACAGCTTACAAGACAGCCTAGAAAGCTACCCCAGATGATCATCAACAGAGATGTTGATTCCATATTGGATTTTAAATATGAAGATTTTAAGCTCATAGACTACAATCCCCATCCCCACATAAAAGGAGAAGTATCAGTATGATATCCATTATTGTTGCCATGGATCGAAACAGGGTTATAGGAAAAGACAACCGTATGCCTTGGAGGCTTCCTGCTGATTTGGCTTATTTTAGAAAGGTTACTTTAGGGCATACCGTGGTAATGGGGCGTAAGACATTTGAATCTATAGGTAAGCCCCTTGATGGAAGGAAAAATATTGTTTTGACAAGGGATAGGCAATATACCAAAGAAGGATGTACAGTAGTTCATTCCGTAGAGGAAGCCTTAAAAATGATACAGGATGACAAAGAGTGTTTTATTATAGGAGGTGCGGAAATCTATTCCGCATTTCTTCCTTATACGCAAAAGCTCTATATAACCTATATAGACCATGAATTTGAAGGCGATACCTATTTCCCTCAAATAAATTATGACCAATGGAGAATGGTATCTAGAACTCTAGGTCCCAAAAACAAAAAAATCCCCTTTGACTATTATTTTGAAATATATGAGCGGAACAACAAATAATTCGAACAAATCCTTGACACACTGAATATAATATGCTATTATACCGGAAATGCAAAATATTATTTCGGAGAGAGGGGGTCACATGCCAATTCCACTGGATCATATTGATAAAAAGATATTACTACTTCTTGAACAGGATTCTTCCATTTCAAATCTTGAACTTTCCAAAGCTGTTGGATTATCACCCTCTGCTTGTTTAGCCCGTACAAAGAATTTAGTTGAAAAGGGTGTAATCCGCCGATTTACCACATTATTGGATGAAAAAAAACTAGGATTTGAAATTACTGCCTTTATCACAATAAACTTAGCACCTTATAACCGAAAAACTATTGATAATTTTGTTGAAGAGGTGAAAAAGATTCCCTATATATTAGAATGCTATACCCTAATGGGAAGCAAGGATTATTTGCTAAAGGCAGTAGCGCCTAGTATACAGGTATATAAGGAAAATGTAATCAATGCCTTGGTATCTATTCCCGGTATTAGTAGCATGGAAACAAGTATAGTGGTCAGCACGGAAAAAAGGGAGCTTATGGTTCCTATCTCTAATAATACATAACTAATCGGCAACTGTTACATATAACTAAGTAAATAGTCATAATAAATGGTATTAAAAAATTGTTGGCATGATTTCATAATAATAGTTAAAAGGGGATATAAAGCTATGTGGAAGGTAGTCAAAAAGAGCTTTATTGCTATATTGCTTATTTGTAGCTTAGTAATTCTTGCTGCATGCAGTGGAGAAACCGCCAGCGGAGGAAGAAAAAAAACCTTTAAAGTTGGAGTGCTTCAGCTGGTAACCCACGATGCACTAGATGCTGCCTATGAGGGGTTTGTAGATGGCTTAAAGGAGGCAGGCCTTGTTGAAGGCGAAGATTTTGTCATCGATTATCAGAATGCTCAAGGTGAGACATCAAATTGCCAGACTATTGCAGCAAAGTTTGTCAATGATAAGGTAGACTTAGTTTTGGCTATTGCTACTCCAGCGGCACAAGCTATGGCTAATGAGACCTCTGAAATTCCAATTTTAGTTACAGCTGTTACGGACCCCGAGGATGCAAAGTTGGTAGAATCCAACGAGAAATCTGGTACCAATGTAGCAGGAACTTCAGATTTAACTCCTGTAAAGGAGCAGATGGAGCTTTTAAAGGAAATATTACCTGATGTGGATACTGTAGCAGTGCTTTACAATTCCAGTGAAGCTAACTCTGTGTTTCAGGTAAACCTGGCTAAAGAGGCAGCTGAAGAGTTAGGTATTAATGTTATAGATGCCAGCGTATCCCAATCCTCTGAAATCCAGTCGGTAGTGGAATCTGTAGTAGGAAAGGCCCAGGCTATTTACTGTCCTACAGACAATATGATTGCCTCTGGTATGGCAACGGTTTCTATGATAGCCCTGGAAGCCAAAATGCCCGTTATTGTGGGAGAGGAAGGAATGCTGAGAAATGGTGGTTTGGCTACCTATGGTATTAACTACTATGACCTAGGCAAGCTTACCAGCACTCAAGCGGTAGAGATTATGAAAAACAATAAGAATCCAGCGGATATGCCTATCCTATATTTAGAGGAGTTTGAACTATTAATTAATAAAGAAGTAGCTGATTCTTTGGGTATAACCATACCGGTGGATTTACTTGAAAAAGCTAAGTTTGTTAATGAAGAATAGGATTAACATAAAAATGTTTGATAAAAGGATTTGGGCTTATTGCCTAAATCCTTTCTAATGGGGGTATAAACAAACATGGAAGGTTTATTGCTGTCTATAAACAGTGCTATAGCTCAAGGTGTTTTGTGGGGAATCATGACTTTGGGAGTATATATAACTTACAAAATCTTGGATTACGCTGATTTAACAGTGGACGGAAGTTTTGCTTTAGGAGGCGCAGTTAGCGCTATTTTAATTATGATGGGCTGGGATCCCTTCCTTAGCCTTTTAATAGCCTTTTTATCAGGACTAGTTGCAGGCGTAGTAACAGGTATTTTGCATACCAAGCTAAAAATCCCGGCGATTTTATCGGGTATTTTATCCATGATTGCCCTGTATTCCATAAATCTTAGTATAATGGGCGGAAAGGCCAACATTGCCCTACTTGGCATGGAGACAGTTTTTACTAAGGCACAGACATTATTGCCTGCAGGATTTGATAAGGCCATGGTAAGCTTAAGCATAGGGGTTGTCTTTTCGTTGGCCCTAATGGGAATCTTATATTGGTTTTTTGGTACGGAAATTGGTGCCCTAATCCGTGCTACAGGTAATAATGAAAATATGGCCCGGGCAATGGGCGGCAATACTGACAGAATGAAAATCCTGGGGCTACTAATAAGTAATGGATTGGTAGCACTATCGGGAGCCCTGGTGGCTCAAAGCCAGGGATATGCTGATGTAGGCATGGGCACGGGAACCATAGTAATGGGCTTGGCCGCTGTTATTATTGGCGAAGTACTTTTTGGTAACCGTATTAACTATTTTTTAAGAATGACATCTGTAGTAACAGGATCAGTTATATATAGGATTATTATTGCTTTAGTACTTCGAATGGGATTAAAATCCTCTAACTTAAAGCTGTTTACAGCCATTATTGTTGCTATGGCTTTATCCATTCCAGAGATTAAATCCAAATTTGTAAAACCAAAAATTAATCTAGAAAAGGCAGAGTGAAGCTATGTTAAAAATAAGGAATTTGACTAAGGTTTTTAACATTGGAACAATAAATGAACAGAGGGTCTTGTCTAATTTAAATCTTCATATTAGTGAAGGGGATTTCGTGACCATAATTGGTGGTAACGGAGCTGGGAAATCTACCCTGCTTAATGTAATTGCAGGGGTATATATGCCGGAAGAAGGAGAAATTTTACTGGCAGGAGAGGATATAACCCGAATGCCAGAATACAAGCGTGCTGCCTTTTTAGGAAGAGTGTTTCAAGATCCTTTAATGGGTACTGCGGCAGACATGGAAATTATTGAAAATCTGGCCATTGCAAATCGCCGTGGAAAGAGAAGGGGCTTAAGCTGGGGTGTTACCAGAGAAGAAAAGGAAAAATTCCGAGAAGCTCTAAAGATACTAGGTTTAGGTCTAGAAAACCGACTCCATGATAAAGTAGGACTTTTATCGGGAGGTCAGAGGCAGGCCTTGGCACTGCTAATGGCTACCATACAAAAGCCTAAATTACTTTTGCTGGATGAACACACAGCTGCTCTTGATCCTAAAACCGCTATAAAAGTATTAGAGTTAACCCAGGAAATAGTGGAGAAAAACAGATTGACCACACTAATGGTTACTCACAACATGAAGGATGCTATCAAATACGGTAATCGTTTAATAATGATGAATAAAGGGGAAATTGTATACGATGTTTCTGGTGAGGAAAAGAAAAATCTAAAGGTGACAGATTTGTTAGACAAATTTGGAAGCTTTAGTGATCGAATGCTGCTGGCATAATTATAACAACCGCTTCATTTTAACTAAAATGAAGCGGTTGTTTGGTTATTTATTCCATAAAATATTCAGTATAAAATTATAATTCTGTGATATAGTACAGCGGTCATTTTTATATAAAATTGGAGATAAACCAATGGAAATATTTAAATATATATTAGATAAACTTGAGTTTTTCAAAAAAAGTATAATGAGGTTAAAATAGTAGGGTTAATTAGCAAAAAAGTTATTGACATAAAAGAGAATCAGTTTATTAAAGCGGATATTCATTTCTTAAATTTCTTTTATTATGTTTTGAAATATACTATCAATATACTATTGACCAAACAACAAATATACATAATAGTTGAATCTATCAAATTTAAGAAGAATATTTAAAATTGCCAACATAATATTTATGGTCCTATAAAAAACACATACAATTAATTAAATCTTAATATTACATTCTAAATCCTTTGTTTAATAAATGCTCTATTACAAATAAATCTAGACGTCCCAATAATATAATACAATATAAAATATTCAATTAATCATTTAAACAATATGCACTTAATAAGTGAATATTATAAACAATGGTGACCAATTTATGGTAATACAAAATCAAAAAAAGTAAGTATGGATCTGACACTATAGGGTTTATAAAAATTAATTTGTGAATGGAGGATATCAAGGAAAGTAAAATTAATATCTGCAGCAATACTAATCATCTTAATAGTATTAAACTTAATAAAGAGACCGAATTCATAAAAAACAAAGCTTCTTTCATATATAAATAATACTGAATATGTTATACTATGAATATATGTATCTATTTTAGTGGTATACTAGAAAATAATAACATAAAGGAAAGTGCTAATCTTTTTATATAACTATCTAAATGTATTTCATCACGTTTCTTTTTAAACCAATGAATTATCATTGAATAAAGGAGGATAAAAATGAATAAAAAGGATTGGCAAAATCCACAGTTCCTGCAAAAAGGCAGGGAAAAAGCAAGGGCTTTTTATATTCCTTTTTCAGACCTGGATTCTGCCCTAACGGTGGATAAAGAAAAGTCAAAATATTATCGTTGTCTAAACGGCACCTGGGATTTTAAATTCTATAAAGCCTATTACGAGGTACCAGAGACTATTACAGATTGGGACTCTATTCCTGTACCATCAAACTGGCAAATGCATGGCTATGAAGAACCATATTACACTAATGTAAACTATCCTCATCCAGTAGATCCGCCCTATGTACCCGATGAGAATCCTTGTGGAGTTTACAGAAAAGAATTTACTTTAGATAATGATTGGAAATCAAGGGAGACCTATATAATTTTCGAGGGTGTTAATTCTTGCTACTATTTATATATAAATGGCGTTGAAGTTGGATACAGTCAAGTAAGTCATTTGCCTGCAGAATTTAATATAACCCCCTACTTAAAAGATGGCAAAAATGAAGTAATGGTAAAAGTGTTGAAATGGTGTGATGGAAGTTACTTGGAAGATCAGGACTTCTTTAGATTGTCAGGTATTTTTAGAAATGTATACCTGTTATCAAGGAATAAAAATCATATTAGGGATGTAGATATCCGTACAGATCTAACTACTATTAATGGGGATATTTCATTTAAAATCAATGGACAAGAGCAGGAAAATAGCTCTGAGGAAGTTTGTGCTATTTTGTACTATGGGGATCAAGAGATTGAGAGACAAAAAGTAAGGGGTGGCAAGTTTACTTTCTCTCCAGCTAATCCAAAGCTTTGGACAGCAGAAACACCTAATCTATATACCCTAGTTCTTCAAATGGATGACGAATATATTCCATTTAGAGTAGGAATGCGTACAATTGCTGTGTCTGAACTAGGTGAGCTGCTCATCAATGGCGTTCCAGTAAAATTGAAAGGTATAAATCGTCATGATACCCATCCTGTAAAAGGTCATGCTATAAGTGAAGAGGATATACGCAAAGACTTATATTTAATGAAGAGGCTGAATATCAATACCATACGCATGTCTCACTATCCTCCATCCTCTTATGTTTTACAGCTATGCGATGAGCTGGGCTTCTATGTAATAGATGAGGCAGACATTGAAACCCATGGCTTCGTATCTTTGGACACTGGTTGGGAGTATAAGGCCTATGATCCGGAATGGCTGACAGATCATCCAATGTGGGAAGATGCTATTTTAGAAAGAATAACTAGGATGTATGAAAGGGATAAGAACTTTGCTAGCATTATCATGTGGTCACTAGGTAATGAGAGTGGACATGGTGCTCATTTTGACAAAGCGGCTAAATGGTTAAAGGCTAGGGATAAAATGCGTTTAGTACATTATGAAAGAGCTAACCAGGTAGGTACTCCACCCCATTTTGATGTAGTAAGCTATATGTATACTTCCCTGGACTTTTTAGAGAAGGAAGCAAGGAGCGAAGACAAGAGACCACTTTTCCTATGTGAATACTCTCATGCCATGGGAAATGGACCGGGAGATATCCATGATTATTGGGAAGTATTTTATCGTCATCCCCGCTTGATAGGCGGATGTATTTGGGAATGGGCAGATCATACTGTCCTTCGTGATGGAAAGTACTATTATGGTGGAGACTTTGGCGAAGATACCCATGATGGTAACTTCTGTGTAGATGGCCTGGTATTTGCTGACCGTAGCCTTAAGGCAGGATCCCTTGAGGCCAAATATGTCTATCAATATATCAAGGCTGAGTTTTCTGATAGAAAGAATGGAAAATTGTTAATTACCAATTTACATGACTTCACTAACTTAAATGAATATGAACTAAGATGGCAGCTTTCTGTAGATGGCAAAGCAGTACAAGAGGGTAGCTTAGTATGTGATATTGAGCCCCATGAGACTAAGGAGATAACCATAGACTATACTTTACCTGAAAGCTGTAAGTTAGGCTGCTATTTGGATCTACATTTATTCACTACCAAGGATACGGTGTGGGCAGAGGCTGGTTATGAAACTGCCATGATACAGCTGGAAATTCCTGAAGTACAAATTATAGATGATGAGGACAATAATGATGTTAACAGTGGAGAATGTGAAGTAACTGAGGATAATGTCAATTTAATAGTTAGCTGTGATGGGGATATCCTATATACATTTAGTAAACCTTTAGGTAAATTGGTTGGTATAAGTATAGAAGGCAAAGATCTTTTAGCTGACGCTACAGAGATAACTGCCTGGAGGGCGCCAACGGATAACGATAGAATAATAAAATATAGATGGGGTCTGTTTGGAGATAACCAAAGCGGCTGGAATATCAATAAACAATTCCACAAGTGTTATACCTTCGACTGGGAAAAGAAGGTAGATGGATCCGTTGTTGTATATGTTACAGGTAGTTTGGCCGGTGTAGGTCGTGCACCCTTTGCAAAATACAAAGCAAGTTACGCCATCAGTAGTTCAGGAGAATTAACTATAGATATTGATGTAGACGTCAACGAACTAAGCATATGGCTGCCTAGGTTTGGTTTTGAGTTTACTATGCCAAATTCTATGGAAAATATTGAGTACTACGGAAAAGGTCCTCACGAGAACTATATAGATATGTGCCATCATGTAAAGGTAGGATACTATAAGTCCACTGTAACAGATGAGTACGTGCCCTATATTAAACCCCAGGAGCATGGCAACCATACCAATGTTAAGTATCTGCTAGTGTGTGATGACCATGGTCTTGGTCTAGAGTTTAGCTCTAAGGAACCTTTTGAGTGTAATGCATCTCACTATACCTCAGAAGAGTTGACAAGGGCTCAACATAGCTTTGAACTGGAACCAAGCGGAACCACTATTGTTAGGATTGATTATAAGGTAAGCGGTCTTGGATCCAACAGCTGTGGTCCAGAGTTAATAGAGAAATATAGACTAAAAGAGAAGGATTTCCAATACTCCTTTAAAGTAAAGCCAGTTAAAAATAAGTAATACAGCCTTATGGGAAACATAAACATTATTATTTAGAATAAGAAGGTTTCATTCGAAACCTTCTTATTCTCATTTATATGGATAAAAGATGATGGACCTTAATAAATCTAAATTGCAATATAAAATGCAACACTTATTGAGAAAACCACGCATAATCTTTTAGTTGCAATTGTCAAGGGAAGGGTGGAGATTTTCGTAGAAAATACTACCCGACCTTGACAATGGAATTAATGATATAATTATCTTTGGCCTTTCGGCATAATTTGTCGAAAGGCCTCAGCTATAATTAATCATGTATATCTAGGAGAGCCAGTTCTTCTTTAAAACAAGTCTCAGGAGTCGCATAACCTAAGATCTTCCTGGGAAAGCTATTCATCCAATCTTCTATCCTTTTAACAGTTGCTAGAGAGATATTGTATATACCTGTAACTTTAGGGGTTTCTTTAGGATTAAGGCGTGGCGAGGTTTTGGGACTTCAGTGGAAGAATATTAATTTTAATACTGGAAAAGTAGAGATAAGACAGCAGGCAAGTTATAACGAGCAGAAAAAATAGTATGTAAAAAGGGTTTGCAAATTTTTGCAAACCCTTTTCTT
>CALKWV010000111.1 GCA_938003915.1 uncultured Bacillota bacterium
TCACTATGGTTCTACTATTTTTTAGGTGTTGCATTTAATTTTACAATGAACCATTAAAAAATAATTCAATAAATTAAAAAAAATATATTGACAGTTTTTATTTAGTAATGTATAATACAGACAATTTAATAAAATTATAAAATAATTGAATAAATATTAATAGATCTTCTTATCAAGAGAAGGGGAGGGACTGGCCCAATGAACCTTCGGCAACCTTCAGAGATATCTGAAAAGGTGCCAATTCCAGCTGACCTAGGTCAGAAAGATAAGAAGAGGAAGTTTGGTATTATTAACCCCTCTTCTTATCATATTTAAGAAGAGGGGTTTTTGTATATTTATAAAAAAATGAAAGGAAGGATAGGCATGGCGAAAACTAACAACGGGTACAAATTTGATACCATAACCATTCATGGTGGTCACACTCCAGATTCAGAAACAGGAGCTAGGGCAGTTCCAATCTATCAGACATCCTCCTATGTCTTTAATTCAGTAGAGCATGCTGGAAATCTTTTTGCACTTAAAGAAGCTGGCAATATTTACTCTCGCATAGGTAACCCTACCACCGCAGTTTTAGAAGAAAGGTTAGCCCAGCTAGAGGGTGGAGTAGGGGCGCTGGCAACATCATCAGGTCAGGCTGCTATTGCTTTGGCAATACTAAATATAGCCAGGGCAGGGCAAAACTTTATATCATCCAAGTATATATATGGTGGAACCTATACTCTATTTGAACACACTCTGGGTAAACTGGGCATTGAAGCTCGATTTGTTGATCTATCGGATTTAGATGAATGTGAAAAATTAATTGATGAAAATACCAGATTAATATATACAGAATCCATAGGTAATCCTAGAAATAATGTAGATGATTTTGAGGCAATAGCAAATCTAGCCCATAAATACGGTATTCCTTTTGTAGTAGACAATACTGTTACCACCCCTTATCTATTTTGCCCTATAGAGTATGGTGCTGATATAGTGGTACACTCCTTAACAAAATTTATAGGAGGACATGGTACATCTATAGGGGGTGCTATTGTAGATTCTGGAAAATTTGACTGGAGCAATGAAAAGTTTCCTGAGCTGAATCAGCCTGATCCTGCATATCACGGCATAAATTATTGGGAGACCTTTAAGGAAGCGGCCTATATAACCAAGGCAAGGGTACAGCTTATGAGAGACCTTGGACCAACTCTTTCTCCCTTCAATTCATTTTTGTTTATTCAAGGTTTGGAAACCTTGCCCTTGAGGATGGAGAAACATTGTGAAAATGCCCTTAAGCTTGCTAAATGGCTGGAAAATCATCCTGCAGTATCCTGGGTTAACTATCCAGGGCTTGAGAGTCATGCCGATTATCATAAAGCAAAAAAATATCTTCCAAAAGGTCAAGGAGCTATCATTGGGTTCGGTATAAAGGGCGGAAAAGCTGCAGGAATTAAGTTTATAGACTCCTTAAAACTTTTATCTCATCTAGCCAATATTGGGGATGCAAAAAGCCTTATTATTCATCCAGCCTCTACCACTCATCAGCAGTTAACTCCTGAGCAACAGGCTGCCTCGGGAATAACTGACGATTTTATTAGATTCTCGGTAGGATTAGAAGATGTAGAGGATATAATAGCTGATTTAGACCAAGCTTTAAAAAAGAGTCAAAAATGATGTAAGGAGAGATAGGAAAAAGTGGAGAGGGTCAACAGGGCATCAACTTCAAGGAAAAAGAAAAAATATGAATCTCCAGATTCTCCAACATCTGTGGGTTGGACCAGGCCATATACAGTAAGATTAGCTGACGAAAATAATCCTCTTTTATTGGACTGTGGAGAGAAATTGGCTCCCATAGATGTGGAATATGAAATTTATGGGCAAATGAACGAAAGAAAAGATAATGTTATATTGCTTTTACATGCCTTATCTGGAGATGCTCATGCAGCCGGATGGGATGAAAAAGCTGAAGAAATGGGGCGAACTTGGAGAATTGATAGGCCTGGCTGGTGGGACTCTATGATAGGTCCAGGCAAGGCCCTTGATACCAATAAATACTGCATAATATGTTCTAATGTACTAGGTGGCTGCTATGGGACTACAGGACCTGCCTCTATAAACCCTAAGACTGGGAGAGCCTATGGTCTGGATTTCCCTATTGTTACTGTAGGAGACTGGGTTAGGCTGCAGGAGAGGTTAATTTCTTATCTGGGAATAGAACGTCTATATGCTGTAGTGGGAGGATCTTTGGGAGGGCAGCAGGCTCTGGAATGGAGCCTGGCCTATCCCCATAGGGTAGAAAGGGCTATTATTCTAGCATCTTCAGCCAGGCTTAGTGCCCAAGGTTTAGCCTTTAATGTAGTAGCCCGCAATTCTATATTAAACGATAAAAATTTTAATAATGGAAATTATTATGATGGAGAGTTTCCTGCTCAAGGCCTAGCTATAGCTAGGATGCTAGGACATATAACATATCTATCTGAGACGTCCATGAGGGAGAAATTTGGCAGGAGATACAAAGAGAATGGAAACAGGCCAGGATTTCATCTAGGAGTAGATTTTGAGGTAGAGAGTTACCTTCAATATCAAGGCCAATCCTTTGTAGCCAGATTCGACGCTAATAGCTACTTATATATAACTAGGGCTATGGATTATTATGATGCAGCTGATTGGGGAGATGGAGACCTAGAGAAAGCATGCAGCAGGGCGCAGGCAAAGTTTTTACTTGTCTCTTTTTCATCGGATTGGTTATACACTCCAGAGCAAATGAAGGAGCTGGCTTTTGCTCTATATCGAAACAGGAAAAGTGTTACTTACGTAGATATACCTTCAACCTATGGCCATGATGCTTTCCTCTTGGAGGTAGACAAATTAACGCCTATTATATCTAAATTTTTGAAGGGAGGAATGGATCATGGTATATAAGGTAGGAGAGGGAATTAGATGGGACCACCAGGTTATATTTGACTTAATACCTCAAGGATCTTCAGTGCTTGACCTGGGTTGCGGAAATGGTGAGCTATTAAAAAAATTAATAGAAGAAAAAAAGGTATGGGGCTTAGGTGTAGATAAGAATATAGTTAAAGTAGAAGGATGTATTGAAAACGGAGTTCCTGTGCTGCATGCAGATATTGATCATGGACTTCATCAGTTTCCTTATAACTTTTTTGATTATGTAATACTAGAAAAAACCCTACAAGCTGTAGCAAAGCCATTGGATTTATTAGATGAAATGCTAAGACTGGGTAAGTCAGGAATTATTAGTTTTCCTAACTTTGGATATAAGGGAGTTATAGAGTCCTTTGTAAAAAGCCAGAGAATGCCCCGTACAAAGGCTCTACCTTATCATTGGTATGATACTCCTAATATTCACCTATTTACAGCCAGAGATTTTTTGGACTTAGCAGATGAAAAAGGTATCAAAATAGAAAAAGGCATGTCATGGATAAAAGGAGAAATAAAACCCTTTAAAGAAGAGGAATCACTAGAAGCAGAAGAAATATTGTTTGTTGTTTCTAGAAAATAAGCTAAACATAACAAACAGCTTCCTTTATATGACGCTCCAAAGAAACAGTCTAATTAAAGGAAGCTGTTTTTATGGTTTATTCATAATCTATATCTATGCTCATGTTTACAATAATCTATTAATTAATAATCTATATAAATATTTATAGTGGCTTATAAAAGTTTTGACAAAGTCCTACAGCTTGAAAATATATGCTAAGTTATGAGATTTTAAGCAGGCTTAAACAATTTAATAAAAAATCACTTGAATAAAAAATAAAGGTGTTGACATAATAAAATTGATATGCTAGTATATTAAACGTTGTTTCCAAAGACAACAAAAAGCTTATCAAAATGGAAGCTTAAAAATGCAATTAGGGTTCCAAGAAGAACCAAAATAAAATTTGTTGACACAAAGATTTATATGTGTTAATATATTCTTCGCTGCTCTCATGGAAAAGAAACTGAAAGCAGCAAAAGCAAATAAGAAAATAATTTAAAAACTTGTTGACAAAACGAATTAAATTTGTTAACATAGTAAGAGTCGCCTCGA
>CALKWV010000112.1 GCA_938003915.1 uncultured Bacillota bacterium
TTAAATTTTAACATAAAAATAATGCTGGTTCAAACGTATCTATAACCTAATTCCTATCAAGTAAACGGTGAGCTTTAATATTTATTAGCTGCTTGTTGGTCTATCGTCTAAAATTTCTTTAGGTATTGTCTGTTGGTTATATCTAACATTGGAGCTATGCTTACCCTGGCTATAATATAAACCTCCCAAAGAAGTTATTATTCATATTATCATCGCTAATTTATATTTATCCAATTCATTGATTTCTATTTACTTCTATTGAATTTCATCTATTTATAATAAATGACTGCCAATTGGAGAAGAATTATTTCCAGATTGACAGTCATTTTATATCAAATAATATATCCCCTTATATTATTATAATTTTATCAATAAATAATAGCTTTTGACATGTGAATGATTTCAGTAATTAGACTAAGAAAATTTGGCTTATGGATTGCTAAAAGCTATAGCTAAGATAACTTCTAGTTATAAATTTTTCAGTACAACAATTTCTATAGTATTTGCCACATCTTCGCAGGCATCGCAGCATTTTTCCATGCTTTCTATCAAGTCCCTCCATATCATTAATTTAACAGGATTAGTATAATTTCTATAAATCTTTTTCATTTCATTTATATAAAGCTTGTCCGCCCTTTCTTCCAAATTATTGATCTCTATAATTACATTATGTAGTTTTTTAGACTTTCTAAAATGTTGAAATTCTTTCAGAGCTTCTTTCATAGATTTGCAGCATTCCAATATAATATCTGCAAACTTTAATAGTTCTTCTGGTATGTATTGGACATTAAATATATTTATGTTTAATAATACATCCTCAATAAAATCTGTTACATCATCTATCTTTTCAGCTAGATTAATAATATCTTCCCTTTCAATTGGCGGTAAAAACTCTCTAGCAAGTTTGTTAATTAAATTGTGCTTTGATATGTCTGCAGAATGTTCAATATCATGCATCTCTTCTATTAAATGATTTAATTTTTTTCTATCAAATTCATGTAAAGAATCTGATAGGAGCTGGGCGGCCTTCAATGAATATTCCGATAGATTGATAAAAGCTTTAAAATAATTAAAATCATTGCTTTTTCTATTAAACAAAATTTATCCTCCTTTTTAAAATATTTTCATAAAAATTAATGCCATTATATATCCCACCATACCGCAACCTGGGAAAGTTAGTATCCAGGCTGCAACCATTTCTTTTACCACATTCCAATTTACAGAAGATAATCTTTTTGCAGCACCAACACCCATAATTGCTGTTGTTTTTGTATGTGTTGTACTAACAGGGATGCCAAAGATTGAAGCCATTAATAAGCTTAAGGCACCAGCTAAATCTGCAGAAAAACCTTGGTAGGTTTCTAGTTTTACCATTCCCATACCTACAGTTTTGATTATGCGATAACCTCCAATAGAGGTGCCCAGTGCCATTACTATAGAACAAAGAATCATCAGCCACACAGGGATTATAAAACTAGTCACTTCAGCTTGGCCTCTAACTAGAAATATACCTAACATAAAAACGCTCATAAATTTCTGACCATCCTGTGCACCATGCATAAAGGCCATGGCTGCTGCTGCACCTATTTGTGCATTGGAAAAGAAGGGAGTTGTTTTGCGTCTATCAGCCCTTTTAAACAAAAATTCAACACAGCGCACGGTTATAAATCCCAGACCGAACCCTAAAACAGTAGACATAAATATTCCATATATAACTTTAATCCATTCATCCATATTTATCCCAGATAATCCCCCTTGTAAAGCGATTGCAGCACCTGAAAGACCTGCTATCAATGCATGGCTTTCGCTAGTAGGAATGCCAAATACCCATGCCAAAGTTGCCCATAACACTATTGCGAACATGGCAGCGGCTAGTGCCACTAAAGAGTCATGAGTATTTCCCCTGAAATCAACCATATTATAAATTGTCTGTGCAACTGTTGCATTAATAATAGTCATAATCAAAACACCAAAAAAATTAAAAACAGCAGCCATGATTATTGCTTTTCTTGGGCTAATAGAACGGGTTGAAATGCAAGTTGCTATAGCATTTGGCGCATCTGTCCAACCATTTACTAAAATGACTCCTAAGGTCAGTAAGGTGATTATAAATAATGGGGGTTTTGTAATGAATTGATACAAAAAGTCTTGAAATGTAATAGTCATCATATTCCTCCAGCATATGTATTATATTTGTTTATTTTCTAATATATACAATATATTTTCATTTTAGCATTAAGTTAAAATCATATCAATCTTATTCTATAAAGATTATTAATGAAAAAAAGTTATGACAAAGTAATATAAGACTATTATAATTATTGCGATAATGAAAGTTAGTATGTACATTATTGCTATTTTTCGTTAAAATAGTTATATGTAACTTCATCATGTTATTGTGCTAATATGTAAAAGTTAATTAATAGGAGGATGAATAATGGAGTCGAATGTACAAATTTCTATCGCTATGACACTTTATATTGCCATGGTAATAGGGATTGGAGTTTATTATGCAAAACGAGCCAGTGAGAGTAGTGCTAATTATCTTATAGGAGGTAGATCACTAGGTCCATGGATAACTGCTATGGCAGCTGAAGCTTCTGATATGAGTGGTTGGTTGTTAATGGGTTTGCCAGGCGTTGCCTACTGGAGTGGTTTAAGTGACGCAGCATGGACTGCAGTTGGTTTGGCAATAGGTACATATTTAAACTGGCTGTTTGTAGCAAAAAGGCTTCGTGTTTATTCACATGTTGCGGGAAATGCTATAACTATTCCAGACTTTTTAAGTAACAGATTTAAGGAAGAGAAAAAAATTATTCTGACAATAGCAGCTATTTTTATCCTTGTGTTTTTCACCGTTTATGCCGCCAGCTGTTTTGTAACTGTAGGGAAATTATTCAGCAAACTATTTGATGCAAAATATATTTATATGATGATTGCAGGTGCAGTTTTCGTTGTACTATATACATTTGTAGGCGGATTTTTAGCAGAAAGTGCATCGGATTTTATGCAAAGTATTGTTATGATTTTTGCCTTAACAGCTGTGCTAGTGTTTGGCATATCTCAGGCTGGAGGGCTAAAAGCAGTTATTGATAATGCTAAAACAATATCAGGCTTTTTTGATTTCTTTAGTATAGCTCAACCTCAAGTTATTGATGGTGTACAACAGATAGGAGAAAATGGACAGGCATTATTTGATGAAGCATCAAAGTATGGGCTTTTGTCCATCATTTCCACTTTATCCTGGGGACTAGGATATTTTGGTATGCCTCATGTTTTGTTAAAGTTCATGGCAATTAAAAAACCTAGTGAGTTAACTATGTCTAGAAGGATAGCTACATTCTGGGTAATTATTTCCCTAACTGCTGCCGTTGGCATTGGCATCGTAGGTCGCATACTTTTTCCAACTGAACTACTTACTCAAAGCCAAGCAGAAAATATCTTTGTTATAATGTCAATGGACTTTTTCCTGCCTTTTCTTGCTGGTATTGTCATGGCTGGAATCCTAGCTGCTACTATTAGTTCTTCGGATTCTTATTTGTTAATAGCTGCTTCTGCACTTTCTAAAAATATTTATCAAGGCATACTAAAAAAAGACGCAACAGATAAGGAAGTTTTAATTGTCTCTAGAATTACATTGCTTATAGTTGCATTGGTGGCAATAATAATTGCTTTAGATGAAAATAGTGTTATATTCACTGTGGTTTCCTTCGCCTGGGCTGGTTTCGGAGCTACATTCGGACCTGTTATACTTTTTTCCTTGTTTTGGAAAAGGATTACTAGGATAGGTGCAATTGCGGGAATGGTAACAGGAGGATCTATGGTGTTTATTTGGAATTTATTAATTAGGCCTTTTGGTGGTATATTTGATATTTATGAACTCTTACCAGCATTTTTGTTGTCATGCATTGCAATAGTCATCATATCATATCTAACACCTGAAGAATCAAAAGAAATTCAAGAGGAATTTGAGCTTGTACGAACGACCCAAGTGTGAATTTTAATGTGTCGGCAGAAAGTTTAGATAATAATTCTAGGATTATTTTTAGTTCGGACATGGATATATTTTATATCCATGTCCCAACAATTTTATGGATAAATTAATGTCCTTTTCATACAAGCCAGAAAAGAGCATTGCTTATTTAAGTATGATCTTTAACAGTTCTTGTATGGGAATAATATGCAAAAGTTAGTTGGTAAATTATGCCTTTAATGCTATTATCATTTATCTTTTTTGTAAAGTTCAAACTCTTGATGCAAGGCAATAACTGCTTTGGCGGTATCTTGACCTTTAACTAGACAAGATACGGTAGTATGGGAATCTGCAGTCTGCAAAATCTGTATATTGTTCTTTGTTAATGCCCTAACAATGGCAGACATTACACCTGGAACCCCTCGCATCTTACTGCCTACAACAGAGATTTTACTGCAATTTTCTATAAGGGTATATTCACAATTATTTTCTTCTATAATTTGTTTTGCTCTTTCTGTCTTAGATTCGTCTATTGTAAATATCATCTTATCAGGAAAGATATTTATTATATCTATACTGATATGATTATCTGCCAACTGAGCTAAAATCCGATTATTGATAACAGTATCATCCTGATATATAGTTACCTGGGTTCTACCTGTAATATGAGCAATTCCTGTTACTACTTGAGTATAAGTAAGATGTTTTTTTCCATAAGAACGCTCATTTTCAAAGGAAATTACTGTTCCAGGTGTACTATTTGAAGTATTTTTTATAAATACTGGTATTTTACCTCGAATGGCATACTCAACGGCTCTAGGATGAATTACTTTAGCCCCCTTATCAGCAAGTTCCAAAATATCCAAATAGCTTACATGGGACAATACACTAGCATCAGGCACAATTTTTGGATCTGCAGTCATAACACCGTCTACATCGGAAAAAATCTCTACTGCATAGGCTGATAAGGCTTCACCTAGAGCTACTGCTGTTACATCGCTGCCACCACGTCCTAAAGTTGTAAAATCTCCCTGTTGCGTAATACCTTGGAAACCTGCAACTACTGGTATTCTTCCCTCTTTTATGGCTTCTAATAAATTATCTGGTTTAATTTCCAATATTTCTGCTTGAGTAAAGTTATTATCCGTAATTATGCCTGCTTGCCCTCCAGTAAATGCCCTTGCATCATAGCCTCTAGCCTTTAATGTATTGGTTAATACTACAGCTGAAATTATTTCACCACACGCCATAAGGAGATCCATCTCCCTAGGATGAATATTTGTGCATATTCTGGTATTTATATCAATTAAAGTGTCGGTGGCATAGGGATCGCCTTTTCTGCCCATAGCTGAAACTACTACAACCGGTTGAAAACCACCCCTTTTTGCATTTATTATTTTCTCCACTACTTTACTTCGCATTTCAGGGGTAGCTAACGAGGTACCACCGAACTTTTGAACAACTATTTTCATGTTTATTCCTCCAATCTCAAAATAAGATTATCAATTGATAGACTGTATATAAAATCTATTTAATTATCTATAATCTAGTTGTTGTACTATCTCAACAGTTATTATCTAAAGTTCACAGTGCCCCTAATAAGCGGAGTCCTTTGCTAATTAGGTTAATTATTAACTGTTTTTCGAAAGTTCATCTCTAGAGTAATAATATAGCCAATTTTTTATAAAATCAATAAAAATTTGCTCTTCTTCGAGAAAAAGCTGTTTTACTTAATAAAAACAGCTTTTTCTCAGAAACTATCTTTGATTTATACTAATAATACTCATACTAATATAGGCTGTATTTGTTCTCCTTTAAGTGCTTTTTCTATAGTAGGCAAAATCAAATCAAATTTTGCCACCAGGGAATTACTCTTATTTATTGGATCATCTTGACCAAATGGTGTGAAGAATATGTTTTTCATATTAAGTAGCATTCCTATGTTTTTAGCGTTTGCACCTAGTCCGTCATTAGTTGATATGGCTAGAACAACAGGTCTTTTATTTCGCAAATGAGCTTTACATGCCATTGTAACGGGGCTATCGGTGATACCATTAGCCAGTTTGGCCATGGTATTTCCAGTACACGGTGCTACTACGACAATATCCATTAATTTCTCTGGTCCTATAGGCTCAGCTTCAATTACACTCTTTATTACCTGTTTACCAGTAATTCCTTCTATAATAGATCTAAATTCTTTTGCAGAATAAAATCTTGTATCCCAATTATATACTGCATCTGAAAAAATCGGCGTTACATCTGCGCCTTTAGCTACTAATTTTCTTATCTCAGGAATAACAACGTCAAATGTACAAAAAGATCCACATATGCAAAAGCCAACCTTTAATCCCTTTAAATTCATGCTGACACCTCCAATAAGCCCTTCTATGTCATCCTCTCCTGAAGATAACCCATCATAATCTTATATATTATTTCAGCAGATGTTCTTGGTGCTACAATGCCTGGCAATCCAAGATCTAAGCTGGTTTTAATCCCCATTTCTTTAGCAGCATCAAAGTCCACTCCTCCTGGATAAGAAGAAACATCAATGATTACTGCCTTTTTATTAATTTTAGTCAATTTTTCCTTATCCAAAATTAAATGGGGAATGGTATTGAATATGATATCCTGATAAGGGAGGACTCTTTCTAAATCCTTTAAATGTACTGGTTTGTAACCATTTTCTATAATCCAAGATAAATCCTCGTCTTTTCTTGCTTCAACTGTTACTTTGGCTCCTATACCTTTTAACATCCTAGACAGGCTTTTACCTATTCTGCCATATCCCAGCACCAATACCTTTGATCCATGGATTGTAATATCAGTCATCTCCATGGCTCTTTGTATGGCACCTTCAGCTGTAGGTATAGCGTTTAAGATGGCAAAGGATTCTTCTTGAGTTATATCAAGATAATTTAAATCTTTGATACGAGCAAATTGCTCAAACTCTTTATCTGCCTTTCCTAATATGACCCAAGGCTTATTAATTTCCAAATATTCCTCAATTTCCTTTAATGATATAATCATACTGGCCTGTTTTATGTTTAGTTTTCCTGCTTTATTTTTATAAGGAATTGGTAAGATAAGTACATGGCAATCAAAAAAATTGGAACATAAATTTTCATATAATTTTATTCTTTTATTTTCTAAACTTTCAAATCCCAACGCCTTAACATCATGACCACTATCAAAAAGTATATTCATCAAGTGGACTTGACGCATATCACCGCCTAGAACTGAAAAGATCACTTTAATCCCCACCTAAAACCTTTAATTTAATACCATAATATGAGATATACTAATATAAAGTGCAAAAAAAAAGAGAGGCGCAAACGCCTCTCTTGGTATAGTAATATGCTTTCATACAGTATATTTTAGAATATTCCTTGTATTTTTTCAGTTAGATCCTCTCTAGAAACTATTGCTATAGTGGCTTTTCCTTTTTTAAATATTTGATCACATAACTCGTATACATTTTCCAAAGATACACTGTCGATCTTAGAAAGTACTTCATCAGGAGTCAATATTCTTCCTAATAAAAGCTGATTTTTCCCTATAGCTGTCATACGACTACTAGTACTCTCCAGTCCCAAGATATAATTTCCCTTTAGCTGTTCTTTAGCCATAGAAAATTCCTCTTGAGTAATATCTCTATTTTTGATAGATTTTATCTCCTCTTCAATAATAGAAACTACCTGTACCGCATGACTGGACTTTGTGCCTGCATATATGGTAAATAATCCACCATGAACATAACTAGACGGATAAGAGTAAACGGAATATGCTAGCCCCCTATCCTCCCTTATTTTTTGAAATAATCTGGAACTCATTCCTCCACCAAAAATATTATTAAATATCATAAGGGGATATATGGAGTCATGACCTAAGGGTAGCCCAGGATAGCCAATACACAGATGGGTTTGCTCAATATCTTTATATTTATAAAATATACCGCTATTAGGCTTGGACATATTTAGCCGTTTATATTTAACTTCAGGTTTGGTCCAATGTCCAAAATACTTGTCAAGAAGTGAAATTAGCTCTTTATCATCAAAATTTCCAGCTACAGATATTACTAGATTATGAGGAGCATAGAATTGATTAAAATATTCTAACAATCTTTCCCTTGTAAAATTCTTTATATTTTCTACTGTGCCAAGAATTGGCTGCCCTAGAGGATGGGAACCGTAAAATTTGCTATGTAATAGCTCATGAACTACGTCATCTGGGGAATCTTCATACATTGATATTTCTTCTAATACTACTCCCTTTTCTTTATTAAGTTCCTCTTCATCAAAAATAGAGTTTAGTATCATATCTGATAATAGCTCTGTTGCTAGTTCCAAATGCTCATCTATTACCTTTGAATAATAACAAGTGCATTCTTTTGCTGTAAAGGCGTTTAGTTGGCCTCCAACAGCTTCAAGGGCTTGAGCAATTTCCTTAGCTGTTCTTTTTTTAGTACCTTTAAATAACATATGTTCTATAAAATGAGATAAGCCATTCTCATTATTGTCCTCATATATGGATCCAGCTTTAAACCATAATCCGATAGATATTGATCTAAAATGGGGTATTTTTTCAGTAACCACTTGTATGCCGTTTTTTAGTTCATATCTTTTGTACATTATCTCCTTCACCTTTCATACTGTAAAAATACTAACATTTTTTAAGGTAAAACATCTGAAACTTTACCTATTTCGAAGCCCCTTGCTCTTAATTCATCTATTATTGTTGGAAGGGCTTCCACTGTATCTTCTACTGGATGCATAAGTATGATTGCTCCGTTATGGGGATTTTTTAAGACACGATTGGTGATTATTTGAGCTCCTTCTCTTCGCCAATCTATAGTATCAATGCTCCACATAATGGTTTTATAGCCCAGGGAATCAGCAGCTTTCAAAGTTGTGTTATTAAACTCCCCATAGGGCGGAGCAAATAGCACAGTTTTCACACCTGTTAATTCATATATTATATCTTCTGTTTGACTTATTTCTTTTCGGTTTTCGTCAAAATTTAATTGACTGTGATGCTTGTGATAATAACCATGATTACCCAATTCATGACCTTCCCTTACCATTTGTCGAAGTAAATCAGGATTATCGCTAGCCCATTCTCCCCCAATAAAAAAAGTAATCTTTATTCCTTTTTCTCGAAAGATATCTAACATTTGAGGTATATACTCAGTCCCCCATACCACGTTACATGCAAAGGAAACCATAGCATTGCTTTCGTCTCCTTTGTAAATAGGCTGAGGGACAGAGATTATATTAAATACATCTTGGCTCTTGGTATTATAAAGTATAACAACCATTAAGAATATAATCCCCATTAATATAGCTAAAAAAACCAAATTCTTCTTATTAAAGGGAATATATATCACCTTCATATATTTTGCCTCCAATATTTAATTCTCAAGCATAAGTAGACCTATTCTATAGGTATTCCTTGGAGGCAAATATATGATAAAAAAACATAAACTTAAAAAAGTTTATGTTTCTTAATTAGTTTCTTTTAAAATTTCTTTTGAAAGGTCTGTCTCTGTATTTATCATCCCTTCTTCTTTTGTCATTTCGATCTAGATCCTTTTTTTCAGGTGGAGGCAAAACATCTTTTCTAGAAAGATTTATTCTTCCTTGTTCGTCAATATCCGTAACCTTAACAGTAATTTCATCTCCCACCTTTACCACATCTTCTACTCTGGATACATGATCATGGGACAGCTTGGAAATATGAACCAAGCCTTCTTTGCCTGGTAATAATTCAACAAAAGCTCCAAAATTAGCTATTCGCATTACTTTTCCTTGATAAACTTCTCCTACTTCTACTTCTTTTGCAATATTCTCAATCATCTCAATAGCTTTTTGGGCATCCTCTTGATTTGGTGAATATACAAAAACATGTCCATCATCTTCAATTTCAATCTTAACTCCTGTCTCAGCAATAATTGCGTTAATTACCTTTCCACCAGGACCAATAACATCTCTGATCTTTTCTGGATCAATAGTAGTAGAGATAATTTTTGGTGCATAAGGAGATAACTCTTTTCGTGGCTCACTAATACACTCTAGCATCTTCTGCATTATAAACATACGCCCTTCTCTTGCTGCTGCTAAAGCTTTAGCTAGGATTTCTTTATCTATACCCTTTATCTTTATATCCATTTGTATTGCAGTAATGCCTTTTTCAGTCCCTGCAACCTTAAAGTCCATATCTCCTAAAAAATCTTCTATACCTTGTATATCTGATAATATAGCTACTCTACCCGTTTCTTCGTCTTTTATAAGTCCCATAGCTATACCTGATACTGGCGCTTTTATAGGTACCCCTGCATCCATTAGAGCCAATGTACTTCCACAAACGCTAGCCATGGAGGTAGAGCCATTTGAACTCATAACTTCTGAAACCAAACGAATTGCATAAGGGAATTCATCTACACTGGGAATTATAGGTTCTAATGCTCTTTCCGCCAAAGCACCGTGACCTATCTCCCTTCGACCTGGTCCTCTCATTGGTCGAGTTTCTCCAACGCTATAGGGTGGAAAATTGTAATGATGCATATAACGCTTGCTTTCTTCTTCCCAAAGCCCATCTAATACTTGCACGTCAGCCATGGGTCCAAGGGTACATACAGTTAGGACATGGGTTTGCCCTCGCTTAAAGAATCCTGAACCATGGGTTCTAGGTAATAAGCCAACTTCACAGGAAAGAGGTCTAATCTCAGATAACTCTCGTCCATCTACCCGAACACCCTCATCCAGTATCATACTTCTAACTACTTCTTTTTTAATATTTTCCAAAACAGTTAAAATGGCCTTTTCATGTTCTGGAAATTCCTCAGCAAAATGCTCTAGAACTTCCTCTTCAACCTTTGCTAAGTTGTCATCCCTGGTTTGTTTTTCAACAGCTTTAACAGCTTCTTTTATTTTATCAGTAGCAAAATCCCTTACTTTAGACTCCAATTCGCTATCTATCTCTTCCACTAAAACTTCTATTTTTTCCTTGCCTATTTCCTCAACAATTTTTTCCTGGAATTCAACCAATTGTTTAATATGCTCATGAGCAAACATGATAGCCTCTAGCATTTGTTCTTCTGGAACCTCATGTGCCCCAGCTTCCACCATCATAATGGCGTCTTTTGTCCCAGATACTATTAAATCCATTAAACTTTTTTCCCTTTGACTTGAGGCAGGATTAATTACAAATTCGCCATCTACTAAGCCTACTGCTACTGAACCGGTTGGTCCCATAAATGGCAAGTCTGAAATGGACAGGGCTATGGAAGAACCTAGCATTGCAAATACTTCTGGCGGATAATCGGGATCTACCGATAGAGGCATAGCAACTATCTGCACATCATTTCGAAACCCCTCAGGAAATAAAGGTCTTATGGGTCTATCTATAAGTCTGGATATTAATATAGCCTTTTCAGTTGGACGACCTTCCCGCTTAATAAATCCACCAGGTATTCTGCCTACAGCATAGAGTTTCTCTTCAAAATCTACAGTAAGAGGGAAAAAGTCAATTCCTTCTCTTGGTTCTTTTGAACCTGTAGCAGATACGAATACTACTGTATCTCCACATCTTACAGTACAAGCGCCATTTGCTTGCTCTCCAAACTTGCCTATTTCTACAGTTATGGTAGTACCAGCCAGTTCTGTGGAATATACCTTATAATCCATCCTCTACTTCTCCTTTCAGAATTACCTTGTTATCTGTAAAGTTTATATTTTAGTATTCCCATCACTAAATAAAACAACGCATAGTTGCAATTATGTATTGATCTACTCAATTAGAACAAAGGAGCGGACTTACCCCGCTCCAAGTTTTACTTTCTTAAACCTAATTTTTCTACAATTGTCCTGTAGCGCTCAATATCTTTTTTCATTAAATAGTTGAGCAGTCCTCTTCTCTTACCAACCATCTTTAATAGACCTCGTCTTGAATGATGATCCTTTTTATGGATCTTTAGATGTTCATTAAGATGGTTAATTCGCTCAGTAAGAATAGCTATTTGAACTTCAGGAGATCCTGTATCTCCGTCATGGAGTTTGAATTCTTCGATTATCTGAGCCTTTCTTGTCTTGTCCATAAGCTGTTTTCACCTCCTCAATAAAAGGTACCACCACCATCCTAGTAAAACGCTGGAGGAGCGTTAGACCAAGAAAATGGTTGAGTAACTTACCAGTTCTCTGTTATTTTATCATATTTAGCGGAATTTGTAAATGTAGTTTTTAGCCCATTGAACATCTTTAGTTATCTGATTTTTTAATTCTTCAATATTGGAAAATTTTATTTCATCCCTTATCCGTTTGAGAAATTCTAGCTTAATTCTAGCATCATATAAATCATTGTTATAGTTCAATATATAAGTTTCTATAAATAATCCTTCATTATTATTAAAAGTTGGATTGTTTCCCACGTTGGTCATTCCCCAATGATATGCACCATCTATCATTACCTTAGTTAGGTAAATACCATTTTTAGGAATAACCTTGCGGACATCAAATTTAAGATTTGCTGTGGGAAAGCCCAATTTTCTTCCCCTACCAAAGCCATGGACTATTTTCCCACTTATGGAGTAAGGTGTTCCAAGATACATGGAAGCCTTATCCACATTCCCATCATTAATTAACTTGCGTATTAAACTACTACTTATTATTTCTCCATCGAGGGATAAGGGAGGAATTACTATAACTTCGTATCCGTATATTTCACCAAACTTTTTTAAAATCTTGGTATCTCCATTACCTAAATAGCCAAATCTAAAATCATAGCCAACAACGATATACTTTACGTTGTAGCTCTTAATAAGCATTTCTATAAATTCTTGTGGAGACATGGATGATAATTTTTTATCAAAGGGATTTAGCACCAGGTAATCAATATTAAACTTATTAAACTTAGATATCTTTTCTAGCAAGGTCATGAGCCTAGATGGTGCATTTTTGGGATTTAATAGTTCCAAGGGATTATTAAAAAATGTATATACTAAACTACTGCAACCAAAAGTCTTTTGGATATACATAAGTTGCTGAATTAACATTTGATGTCCAATATGTATTCCATCAAAGGTTCCCAAAGCAATAGCAATGGGATGGTCTAAGCTATGTTGTTTGTCAATATTAAAAACTACTTGCATTTTTCTTCCCTATACCAAAACCTTTCTCATTTGTATTTTTTGTCTATCGGTTATATATCCCAATCCTATAAATTGATTTTTACAATATACTCTTAACAACTCCCCTTGGGATATATTATCTATATCCCAAGTAGCTGCATCTATATCTATTATATTGCCATTAATGGCTTTTGAAAAGATATGATCCTTTAATGTAATGGATTTAAATTTAAACAGTGCTTTATCCATAGGAATTAAAATGTTATTAATTTTTTGTTGGTTCCAAGCATCCTTTATCTCCTGCAGGGTAAAACTATTTTCCACAGTAAATGTCCCACTGGATGTTCTAATTAGAAAGGACATATAAGCACCACATCCTAAGTCCTGCCCTATGTCCCTAACAAGAGATCTAATATATGTACCTTTGGTACAGGTTACCTCAAAAAAAATTTCATTAGGGGGATAATATTTTAGTATTCTATTTTGAAATATTTCTATAACTCTAGGTGGTACTTCTACTACTTTTCCCTGTCTGGCTAACTCGTATAACCGTTTTCCCCTATATTTTCTAGCTGAATACATAGGAGGTTTTTGCAGCAATTTACCTTGATATTTTTCAAAAACTTCTTTTATGCTGGCGAGATGGGGAATGGTAGAGCTTTGTTTAATTATATTACCATCTGCATCCAGGGTATCTGTTTCTACTCCTAGAACTAATCCCCCTCTATAGGTTTTGTTATCTTCCATGATGTAGTCCGCAATTTTTGTAGCTTTACCTACACATACCACCAAAACACCGGCTGCATTGGGATCCAAAGTCCCAGCATGACCTATCTTTTTTACTTTTAGCAATTTTCTTAGATAAACCACAACATCGCTGGATGTCATTCCTGGGGGTTTTAGAACATTTATAACTCCATTCAATCCCATCACTACTCCTTAAAGTATGAATCTATTACTTTCATTAATCTTTCCTGGGCTTGAATGAGAGGTAAATTAATAGTACATCCTGCAGCCCTCTTATGTCCTCCGCCACCAAATTCTTGTGCCAAAAGGCTTACATCTATTATAGATTGAGAGCGGAGACTTACTTTTACAGTAGAAGCGTCCACTTCACGGAGCAAGGCAGCCAGTTCTACCCCCGTAATATCCTTTGCATACTGGATAATACCGGTAGAGTGTTCCTCAGTAGTACCAGTCCTATCCATCATTTCCTTAGTAATGTGCATTATGGCGACTTTTCCATCATGATATATCTCTAATGAATTAATCGCCTGACCCAAAAGCCTAACCCATTCCAAAGAATGATTATTAAACAGCAGGTTGGATAATTTAACCACATCCACTCCCCATTCAATAAGGTTAGCAACGATCCTATGGGTTTTAGGCCTTGTATTACTAAAGGAGAATCTTCCTGTATCAGAAACAATAGCTGTATACAATGCCTCAGCAATAATTTTATTCGGTTTAATTCCTAATAGGCTTATTAGATGGTAAACAATCTCACCTGTAGCTGCTGCATCTTCATCTACTACATTTACTTTAGCATAGAATGTGTTACTTACATGATGATCAATATTAGCTGAACTCTTTGCCTTGTCCATAATAGGAGCGCACGTACCCATTCTCTCAGGATCACTACAGTCTAAAGCTATGGCCAAATCATAGCTTTTTGTTTCTTGATCCGGCTGTTTTATTCTCTTTACACCAGCTAAAAAATTAAGCATACTGGGAACCGTATCTTGACAATATACGTCTACTAGCTTCCCCATTTTATCTAAGGCATGCATAAGGGCAATTGTGCTGCCAATAGCGTCTCCATCAGGGTTAATATGGGTTATCAAGGCAATGGAAGAGCTTTCAGCTATTAATTGTACAATATCATTCATTGTCACCAGTATTCTCCTGTTCTCTATTGATTTCCATGATTTTTTTGCTAATATCTACACTATATTCAATTGATGTATCTAGCACAAAGTTAAGCTCCGGGATATACCTAATGGTAAGAACTCTTCCTAATTCCTTCCTAATAAACCCTGCAGCCCTTGTTAGTCCTTCTATAGTAGATAATTTTTCTTGCTCTCCTCCTAACACGCTCACATATACCTTGGCATGGCGTAAATCTCTGGATACATCCACGCGCAAAATAGAGGCCATTGGTGAGATACGGGGATCTTTTGCATCCTCTCGGACAATTCTACTTATTTCCTTTTTGATCTCCTCAGATATTCTATCTAATCTTTGATGTCTCACGATATCCACCTGCTTTTCAATATTATCAAAAAAGGCTATTTCTTAATTTCTTCCATTACGGATACTTCGATTATGTCTCCTACTTTTATATCATTGAAGTTTGCTAATCCTATACCGCATTCATAGCCAGAAGCTACTTCTCGGACATCGTCCTTAAATCGTTTTAGGGATTCAATACTGCCTTCATAAATTACAATACCGTCACGAACTAACCGGACGTCTCCATTTCTAATAATCTTACCGTCAGTTACATAGCATCCGGCTACAACTCCTACTCCAGAAATCCTAAAGGTTTCTCTTACCTCAGCATGACCTATTATTACCTCTTTGAATTCTGGCTCCAACATACCTTTCATAGCTGCTTCTATGTCTTCTATAGCATTATAAATTACCCTGTAAAGCCGTATATCAATATTTTCTTTTTTCGCCAACTCATTAACTCCTGCGGAAGGCCGTACATTAAAACCTATTATTATAGCATTGGATGCTGATGCTAACATTACGTCTGATTCATTAATGGCGCCTACAGCACCATGTATGGTGCGAACACGTACTTCATCATTAGATAATTTCTCAAGGGATTGTCTAAGAGCTTCTACTGATCCTTGTACATCCGCTTTTATAATTAGGTTTAATTCTTTTATTTCGCCTTCCTTAATTTTGCTAAATAAATCATCTAAAGATAATTTTGAGCTTGCCTTAATTTGCTGTTCTTTTAACTTTTCCTTGCGCTCTTCTGCTACCTGTTTAGCCAACTTATCATCCTCTACACTGTACATAATATCTCCTGCTTCTGGCACCTCAGATAGTCCCAGTACTTGGACAGGAGTAGAGGGACCCGCTTCTTTAAGTCTTTTACCTGTATGATCCATCATAGCTCTTACTCTGCCATATGCAGTACCTGCAACTATAGAATCTCCAACCCTTAGAGTTCCATTTTGAACTAATACAGTGGCAACGGGACCTCGCCCCTTATCTAACTCAGCCTCTATAATAGTTCCTTTGGCTCTACGGTTGGGGTTTGCCTTTAATTCCTGCATTTCAGCAACTAGCAGTACCATTTCTAATAATTCATCAATACCCTGTCTATGGAGTGCTGAAACAGGAACTGCAATGGTGTCTCCTCCCCATTCTTCTACAATCAAGCCATGCTCAGTTAGCTCTTGTTTTACTCTCTCTGGATTTGCACCAGTTACATCAATCTTATTTATGGCAACAATAATAGGTACTCCAGCTTCCTTGGCATGGTTAATGGCTTCTACAGTTTGAGGCATAACTCCGTCGTTAGCTGCTACCACAAGGATTGCAATATCCGTTACTTGTGCACCCCTTGCCCGCAAAGAGGTAAAGGCCTCATGTCCAGGTGTATCTAAAAAAGTAATGGGCTTACCATTTACATTTACAGTATAAGCACCTATATGTTGAGTTATTCCACCAGCTTCCTGAGCTGTAACATTAGTACTTCTAATAGCATCTAACAGCGATGTTTTTCCGTGGTCAACATGTCCCATAACAGTTATTACAGGTGGACGAGGCTCTAGTGAAGCAGGATCATCTTCTACATCCTCTTCTATTAGCATTTCCTCAAAACTCTTAGAAGCCTTTTGCTCCAACTCTATTCCGAACTCTGAGGATACTATGGCCGCTGTTTCATAATCTATATCTTGGTTTATAGTAACCAAAATTCCCATACTCATTAACTTCTTCATAATTTCAGTTGCTGGTATTCCAATTTTTTCTGATAATTCCTTTATAGATATTATTTCACCCATAACAATAGCTTTTTTCCTTTCCGGTATCTTTTCGGTTTTCTCTTCTTTTTCTTGCTTTTTCTTATTAGATGCCTTATTGGATTTTTTTGGTTTTTTAATCTTCAGTTCTATATCATCCCTATCTTCATCATCCCAGAAATCTCGCTTATTTTTGCGTTTTCTTTTTTTATGGTGACTTTCATTAGAGACATTTTTTCTACTCATTTCAGCTTCCCTTCGCTTGGATTCTTCTTTCATTCTTAATTCTTCCTTGGCCTTTTCAGCTTCTTTGCGTTTTTGCTCTTCCTGTTTCCTGCGAAGTTCTTCCTCAGCTTTTCTCTTTTTCTCAAGTTCTCTTTCCTTGGCTTCCTGATTTAGTTTGTCTCTAAGATTTTGTATGGTGTTTCTGTAATTGTTTATGCTTTTCTCTAGCTCCCCTAAATCCTCTAATAGTTCTTTAGCGCCTTTTGTAACTTTCTTAGCTGTGCTATAAACATTAATCTTGGCCACTATTCAATCACCCCCATATTTTTTGTGGTTAAAGATAATTCACTAAGTATCAAATTCTTGAAGGATAAATCTGTAATTGCCAAAAGGGTGCGTGCCGGCTTGCCAATTGATTGACCCAGATCCTGCTTGCTTCCTATTTTTATTACATCTATTTTTCTATGCCTACACATTTCGGTAAATTTTTTTATAGTGTTGGACGAGGCATCTTGACTTATAATAACTAACTGTGCTTTACCCGATTTAATGGATTGTTCAACGGCATATGCTCCAGAAACTAACTTCCCAGCCCTTTTGGAGATACCTATAAGCTGAAAAATTTTATCATTAATTGTTCTCACCTTCATTCATTTCATGAATCAGCATATCATAAATCTCATCTTCAATTTTTTGGTTAAGGGATCGCTCCAGTATGTTACTTTTTCTGGCTTTGTCTATACAAGCTGAATTCCTACATATATAAGCGCCTCTACCAGGCTTTTTGCCCCTTTCATCATCTATGCTTATCTCACCTTCAGGACTTCTAACCACTCTTATAAGCTCTTTTTTAGGTTTCATCTCCCTACAGCTAACACACATTCTTAAAGGAACCTTTCTCCTTCTCAAAGCAATCCCCTCCTAATCAAAGTTTTCTTCATTATCCGCTAAAGAACCATTTTCCGCAGCTTCAATTTCTTCCATTTGGGATATGCTTTTTATGTCGATCTTCCAGCCGGTCAATTTTGCAGCTAATCTTGCATTCTGTCCTTCTTTTCCAATGGCTAAAGAAAGTTGGTTATCAGGAACTATTACCTTAGCAGATTTTTCAGCATCGTTTACAAATACTTCCATTACTTTTGCTGGGCTCAATGCACTGCCAATAAACTCCCTGGGATTATCACTCCATCTGATAATATCTATTTTCTCTCCCTTTAATTCATCTACAATATGTTGAACCCTTATACCATGTTGCCCAACACATGCACCGACAGGATCTATACTAGGATGATCGGCATGGACAGCAACTTTTGTCCTTGAGCCAGCCTCCCTAGCAATATTTTTAATAATAACCTCTCCACGAACAATTTCGGGTACTTCCCTTTCAAAAAGTCTTTTAACTAAGTTAGGATGAGTCCTTGATACAAATATCTGTGGACCTTTATTGGTCATTTTAACCTCTGTAATATATACTATTAGTTTATCATTTACTTTGTAATCCTCAGTGGGAATCTGTTCATTGGGAGGCATAATACCTTCCGCCTGGTCAAGATCTACATATACATTTCTTTTTTCTACTCGTTGGACCATACATGGCATTATCTCATTTTCTCTTTCAATAAACTTTTCATAAGTAATAACTCTCTCAGCTTCCCTTATTCGCTGTATTACTACTTGTTTAGCGTTTTGTGCAGCAATACGCCCAAAATTTCTTGGCGTTACTTCTATCTCTACCACATCTCCCAATTGATATTTTACGTTAATTTTGCGTGCATCTTCCAATAAAATTTCCTGAGTCTCATCTTTTACTTCCTCTACAACAGTTTTCATAGCATAAACCTTAACTGTACCGTTTTCTCTATCAATATTTATTTTTACGTTTTGGGTGGTGCCAAAGTTTTTCTTATATGCAGACAACAATGCAGCTTCGATAGCATTTAGTAATATTTCTTTATCAATCCCTTTTTCCCTGGCAATTTGTTCTAAAGCACCTAAGAACTCCCCATTCATTTTACAAATTCCTCCTCATAGAGCATTATTATATTTAAAACTCCACTGCTAATCTAACAATGGCCACTTGATCACGGTCAAATTCCAAAATCTTGTTATCTTCCCTAATCTGAACTTTTCCATCTATAAGTCCTATCAATTCGCCAGTAAAATCCTTGGATCCATTGATGGCCTTATATAGTTTTATATAAACTTTAAGTCCTATATAGCGAACAAAATCCTCAACCTTCTTCAATGGCCGATCTAGCCCCGGTGATGAGATTTCAAGAAAATCATAAG
>CALKWV010000113.1 GCA_938003915.1 uncultured Bacillota bacterium
TTTTTTTGTTTTTGCAAACTACATTATATCAGAGGCCTTTCTTTTTTTATACTTTTTTGTCACAAATGTATTATCTCATTTCATGTTTGCTTCGTCAGAGATGTTTTCCAACATGGCTAAAAAGGGATTATATTTTTGCAAAACTGCTTTTGATAGATTTGCCATAATTATATGTAGGGACAATTTGCCGGATAAAGAGGAAATAGTAGAGATTATAGAATCATTACAGGATAAGATTAATTTTGATTCATTGGCTTCACTAAGATGGGGTATTGGCGATACAGTAACCACCTATGACCAGATTTATGTTTCTTATAGGAATGCAGAATATGCTTTATATGGTCATAGCATGGATAGCCTAGATACTGAACTTATTGTATGGTATGATAAAGAAAAACAAAACAATAGGTTGACATACAATTTTGACGACGCACAAAGGATTTATACTTTAATATGTAATGAGGATTCTGAAGCCGCTATACAAGCAATAAAAGGACTTATGGATAGGAATATTAAAGTGCTGGAAGCTTCAAAGCTACAGAGAGATAGATTTGTATCCATGTTATCGGAAACCACATTGCTGCTAGTATCAAAACTCCCTGATTTAGACCATCAACTGGAGAGGGAGATAGAGAAGATCCTTAGGCAAATGAAAAGAGCAGATAGCATTGATGGAATAATGGAATGTGCATCCATGGTCGTTGAAAAGCTATGTTTATCTGTCAAGCTGCGCAATAAAGACAGAAATCAGAATCTAGTAGATAAAATAACCGCATTCATAGATGAAAACTATAACGATCCTAATTTAAGCCTTGCCACAATCGCCCGATTTGTTAAATTAACCGAGAATTATGTCTCAAGTTTCTTCAAAGAAAACAAAGGGATTACCATCCAAAACTATATACAACAAAAACGCATGACAAAGGCAGCAGAGCTACTTGAAAAGACAAGTATGCCTGTATCAGAGATTGTAGAACAGATAGGATATAATAGCACAAATACATTCTATAAGGCATTTAAGAGATATTATGGTATAACACCTAAGAATTATAAGGAATATAGGCAATCAATTATTCAACAATGAAAAACTAAATTATTATCTTCCAATTTATTAACAGTAATTCTGTTTTAATTTAATCCAAATAATGATATTATATAGACAGAATATGAATAAAACAAGGTAAGTTGGAGGATTTGCGTGAAAAGAGTAAGTGTTAAGATGATTGCAGAAAGAACAAATCTTTCGCCAGGAACTGTATCAATTATTCTAAACGGGCGAGCAAGGGAGATGCGAATTTCCGAAGAAACTGAAAAAAGGGTTTTGGAGGAAGCGCGAAAGTTAGGATATAAACCCAATATATATGCCAGAAGATTACGGCAGCAGACTGATGGGAAAGTGTCTACTGTTATAGGTGTCCTATGGCCATCCCTATATTCATCAGAGTTATTGGTGCGCTTTTTTGACGGATTGCACACCAATATATTGGAAAAGAATATGGATGTTGAGATTGTTTTTAAACCCTACAAATATTCAGAGTTATATAAACTGGAAGAGGTGTTCAGGGATAACTTCTATAATGGAGTTATCATTGTGGGGGCCTCTGATAAAGATATAGAATATCTCAATAATGAAAAAACCTTAATGCCCATAGTTTTTTTCAATAGACAAAGCGATCGTTTTGGGTCTGTTTGTTTGGACGATTATAATGTAGGCAGAATGGTAGCAGAACTTTTTTCTGCCAGAGGGCATAAAAGAGCTGGTATAATTGAATCAAACCTGCTGATGAGGCATTTAAGTATGAGAAGAATAGGCTTTTTAGATGGCTGTCTCCGGTATGGTATAGAAGTGTCAGAAGAACATATCATTCAGGAAACTATGGACGTAGCAGGCGGAAAAAGAGCCATAAAAAAGATTCTTGAATCTAAGGAACAACCTACAGCCCTGTTCTTTTCAATGCCTGCTGGCATGGTCAATGGTGCTTATGAGGTTCTAAATTCAAAGGGTATAAAAATCCCGGAGGATGTGGAAATTGTAGGATATGGAGATACCATAACTAGCGAGATGTTAGATCCAACTTTGACCGTAATAGATTTACCGGTGCAAAACATGGTGATACGATGTATACAATTAATTACAGAGATTATAGAGGGACAAGTGGATCAATCTGTTACTGTTTTTGAGAAAACCTATTTTATATTTCGTGAGAGCTGTGGTGATTTTTCTACAAAGTGGAGATAGGCACTTTGTAGCCCAGCTTTATAAATTGTCTTTTTGCTAAAACGTAATAGCATACTATAATCATAATTATAAAAATAATATAAATAGAAAGAAGTGATTTAACATGTCTAACTTTAATCATCTATCAAATCTTCTTGAGGAGTTCACCAAAAATGGCCCTCCCGGCTGTGCTTGTGCTATTGCAAAGGACGGAAAAATACTATATGAGGGATATTTCGGTCTTGCTGATATTGAAAGCAACAAGCCAATTACTGAGGACAGTGTTTTCAGATTATGGTCCATGACAAAAGTAATAGTATGTACAGCCGCCCTTATCCTTTTTGAACGTGGAAAATATCTGCTAAATGACCCCTTATATGAATATTTACCTGAGTACAGGCATATGAACAGGGTAGAAGTACAGCCTAATGGAAACGTTAGCATAAAACCTGTAAAAAACCCAATGCTTGTAAAGCATGCATTTACAATGTCCGTTGGAATGCCCTATTATTTTGGTGATTCCTATACCGCAAAGGCAATGGCCAAGGTAAGGGAAGAGCTGAGAAAAACCTTAGGTAAGTATGATCTGCTAACTGAAATTAAGGCTATGGCCAAGGTGCCCATTGCCTTTGAACCGGGAACACGTTGGCTTTATGGATATGGACACGAATTGGTTGCCGGTCTTATAGAGGTGGTATCGGGCATGAGCGTTGGAGAATTCCTGCAGCGGGAAATCTTTGAACCATTAGGAATGAAAGATACTGGCTATCGCTTCCGTGGAGATATACGAGAGAGGATGGTTTCATTTTATCATCGTTCAGAAGATGGAAAATTAACCAAAACTTCTGCCTTCTTTGATGAATATCATGAGCCTGATGCTTTGTATGAAGGCGGCGGGGCTGGCTTGTACTCTACTGTTAGGGACTATTTAAGGTTTACCCAAATGCTAGCAAATGGCGGAGAGCTAGACGGAGTAAGAATTATAGGAAGAAAGACCATAGATCTTATGAGGCGAAACCATTTAAACGAAGCTCAGCTCAAGGACTTTAGAAATTCATATTTAGCCGGATACGGCTATGGACTAGGCGTACGCACTATGATGGATCCTGCTGCAGGAAATTGCAATGGCTCCATAGGAGAGTTTGGCTGGACAGGCGGCGCAGGCACTTATACGGTAATTGATCCAAGTGAAGGATTCTCTATTGTATATATGCATCAGATGATGCCTAATATGGAGGAATATCACCATCACAGAGTAAGGGCAGTAGCATACAGCTGTATCTAAGGAATATTACCTTTTATTCACCAAGAAACACTATATCTTTATTAGTATTATAAAATCAGGACAGAAGCCTTACAAAATCCATATATAATATTTAAAAAATAGGAGGGGAAACATGAAGAAGGAAATTATAAATAACCAGGCACTTTATCAGCATATGCTGTTTTTTGACCCCCTTAACAAAAGAGCGGTGTTTAATACAAGCAATGAAGATGCTGACATTGCTGAAAGAATTTATTATGTAGATGAAAAACCCGGTGTAAGGATTCTTGAAAATGGTGACGTGGAATTCAATTACTATGCCCCTGGTGCCAAATCAGTAAAGGTCAAAGGTATTGGCGGTTCAATGCCCCAAGAATATGATATGGAGCCGGTGGGAGATGGATATTGGCAGGTAGTTGCTAAGGATATAGCTCCAGGGTTTCATTACCATATATATATTGTGGATGGGGTACAGACCACAAATCAGCTGGCTCCGTACGGGTATGGATGCTTTTATGTAATAAATTTCTTTGAAAAGCCCGATGAAGATTCGGATTTCTTTTTGCTGCATGATGTTCCCCATGGGGATATTAGAATGGAGCTGTACAAGTCATCGGTCACAGGAAGAATAAAAGCGGCCTGGGTTTATACTCCTCCCGGATATGACCAAAATGTTGATAAAAGATATCCGGTTCTGTACATACAGCATGGTGTTGGTGAGAATGAGACGGGATGGATTTGGCATGGCAAGCTTAATTATATAGCTGATAACCTTCTAGCGGAAGGCAAGATGGAAGAGATGATAATAGTTATGAATTCAGGCTATGCTTTTGTGCCTGGGGAAAAGTACATGTTCTTCCCAGGAGATTTTGACAGTGAACTGGTTAACGATTGCATACCCTTTATAGATTCTAAGTATCGTACATTGGCAGACCGGGAACACAGGGCTGTTGCTGGCTTGTCACTAGGTTCTGCACAAGCCTATTATTCAGGAATTACCCATATGGAAGATACCTTTTCTGCCATAGGCATCTTTAGTGGTGGTGTTAATCCTGTGGGAATGTTTGATTCATATGATCTGTCGTGGGCCTTTGAGGATCCTGAAAAATTTAATCGGCTTATCAAGGTATTTTTCGTTTCGGCGGGAGAACAGGAAATGATGTATGAATCCAACAAGGAGTTCTTACAGAGGATGAAGGAAGAAAAGGGTATAAACAGCGTTTTCTATTCTCGGCCAGGTTACCACGAGTGGGATGTTTGGAGATATAGTGCACGAGAGTTTCTTCAACTTCTTTTCAAGTGATCAAAAGGGGGAAACGGCATGAAAGATAAAAATGATATTATAAAAAACCAGGCTTTGTATCAATATCCATTGTTCTTTGATGATGTAAGAAAAAATCTTGTGCGTGGGGACAGGTCCGGACCTGGGGCATACAAACCCCTTAGACAGGGTGTTGAGCTCCTTGGAGATGGGAAAGTCCGCTTTAATTATCGGCCTCCCGAAGGCACCAAGAGTGTAGTTGTAAAAGGCTGGGGAGGATCTATGCCCAATACATATGAGCTAAAGCCTGATACAGACGGATACTGGTCAGTTGTTGTAGACGATATTCCACCAGGCTTTCATTATCATGAGTATTATGTAGATGGTGTAAAGGCCACAAACCCATTAACCCCTTACGGTTATGGAGGGTTTATAGCTGTAAACTTCTTTGAGTTGCCGGGAGAGGAAGATTCCGACTTCTATCTGTTAAAGGACGTACCCCATGGAACTGTTCGAATGGATTTATATAAGAGTTCTGTAACTGGACGCTGGCGCAATTGCTATGTATATACGCCTCCAGGCTATGAGAAAGAATTGGATAAAAGGTATCCCGTTCTTTACCTTCAGCACGGTGGTGGTGAGAGTGAAACGGCTTGGGTATGGCACGGAAAAATCAATTATATAATGGACAATTTACTTGCTGAAGGAAAATGTCAAGAGATGATAATAGTCATGAACAATGGTTATGCTTTTAAGCCTGATGGAACAAGCCATCCTTCAATGGGAAGCCTGGATGAAGTCATAGTTAAGGATTGTATACCTTTTATAGACAGTAAATACCGTACAATAGCCCATCGTGAATTTCGTGCCATGGCAGGCCTTTCCATGGGAGGGTTTCAGGCAAATGCCACGGTTATGAGTAACCTTGACAAATTTGCCAGTCTAGGAATATTCAGCGGAGGTTTTTCGTACAAGGGCAAGGGCTACGACCTAACTGAGCTTTTCAATAACCCAGAGGAGTACAATAAGAAGTTTAAGCTTCTATTTGTAGCGGCTGGTGAACAGGAACAGCCCATGTGTGATGAGTTGAGGCAAGAGCTTGGCAAGCTAAATCAAAAGGGTATAAGAAATGTTTTCTACTCTTGTCCCGGATATCATGAGTGGGATGTCTGGCGCAGGTCCTGCCGTGAGTTCCTAAAGTTACTATTCAGGTCATAATTAGTGACAATGAAAAGTTTAGTATTAATAAAATTATAGAATTATAAAAAATAATGGGAGGGAGTTATAATCATGGCATATAGGTATAGTGATAATGAAGCCCTAAATTCAGATGGCTTGTTTTTTGATGCTGTACGTCTTAAAATGCAGCCCTTTATAGACGAAAAAGGAATCAACAGGGGGCCTAGACATACATGGGAGGTTCCAGGAGTCAAAATTGAGGACAACGGAGATGTGACTTTCTCCTTCTATGCGCCCAATGCAAAGGAGGTCTACGTAGCGGGATTTATGGGATCCGCCATGACCAATAAAAAACGTAAGATGACCAAGGGAGAGGATGGTTACTGGCGGGTTACAGTTAGCGATATTCCTCCAGGCTTTCACTATCACGAATATTTTGTGGACGGGACTTGTGTAGTTAATCCCCAAGCTCCTGTGGGATATGGATCACACAAGGTTGTGAACTTTTTCAACAAGCCAGAGGAAAGTGATTTCTATATCCTTAAGGATGTACCTCATGGGACCATACGTATGGAGCATTTTTATTCATCTGTTACAGGAAGGTACAGAAATTGCTGGGTATACACCCCTCCAGGTTATGATGAGGATACAGATAAGGAATATCCTGTGCTGTATTTGCAGCATGGAGGCGGAGAAAACGAAACCGGTTGGATATGGCAGGGGAAGGTTAATTATATCTTAGATAACCTTATCGCCGAAAATCAATGCCGCCCCATGATTGTAGTAATGAACTCTCTCTACTGCCCTAACTATGAAAAGGAAGAAGAGTTTCTCGCAGGAGACTTTGACTCCATGCTCATGAAAGATTGTATTCCATTCATAGAAAAGAAGTTCAGAGTTGCTAAAGGGAATGAAAACAGGGCAATGGCAGGGCTGTCAATGGGCAGCTATCAAACCACTATGACTACCATGCGACATCTTGGATATTTCCCTTACATCGGCATATTTAGCGGAACCATAGAAAGACGCTGGTACTGTGATTTTGACTATTACAAGAACTTTGATGATCCAGAAAACTTTAACCAAAAGGTCAAACTATTCTTCTTCGGCTATGGTGAGCAGGAAGAAAGAATTGTAAAGGGATTAGAGAAAGATCTTAAAATGTTTGACGAAAAGGGCATTCGCTATATGCTATATACCTGCCCAGGTTATCACGAATGGACTGTTTGGAGAAAATGCCTCAAGGAATTTGTAAAGCACATATTTAAAGAATAGAAAAATATATTCTATTTCGGGGGTTGATATTGTTATGAAACAATTGGGCAATAGTGAAGTTATGGTGTCGGATCAAATCCTGGGCTGCTGGGTAATGGGAGGAACTTATTGGGGCGGCGCAGATGATAAAGACTCTATTGAGGCTATTATGAAGGCTTATGAGGGAGGCATTAATAGTTTTGATACTGCATACGTATACGGAAGAGGACGTTCAGAGCGGATAGTAGGAGAGGCAGCAAAATCAATGCCAAGGGAAGAAATAACTGTTATAACAAAGCTATGGAAAACGGATATGGAAAAAGA
>CALKWV010000114.1 GCA_938003915.1 uncultured Bacillota bacterium
TTACCATTCTCAATCTCCTCTAAAACCCTTATTACATTAATAATACCGTCTACTGCTAGATAGTTATCTATATCTAAAGATCTGCCTTCTCCTCCTGATTGAGCCCAGTTTACACCTTTGGCTGTAGCTTTTTGTAAAGAATTCTGATTATTGGATGAGCTTCCGTCTCCCATAACTGTAGTTAATGGTCCGTATATATCCAAGATAGATATGGCTCCGTCTACGTTTGATTTGTGTATTCCTATAGGATTGCGAATACTGGTCATTTTTGCAGCACAAGGAGTAATAAAAAAAGCGCCTATCTCCTTCTTATCAACACCATATTTCTTGCTAAATTCATTTTTGGCCATCTGAGCCGCAATTTCCATCGGCGACTCTACATCAATAAGATTGGGTATTAATTCTGGAAAACGCACTTGTATCAATCTAACTATGGCAGGACACGCAGAAGATATTATTGGCCTTTCCAAATGTTGTTCATTCATTCTGTGCTTAATAAATTCGGTGGTAAATTCAGCTCCCCTGGCTACCTCAAAAACGTAATCAAAGCCTAATGCCATAAGTCCTTGTAATACCTTTTCAATGCTAGTTAATTTCTTAAACTGTCCATATAGAGTGGGAGCAGGTAAGGCTATTTTATACTTGAATTTATTTATAGAAGATAGGGGATCGGTAACTGCTATCTTGGCATGATATGGGCAGACTCTAATACATTCACCACAATCTATGCAGCGTTCTCCTATTATGTGAGCTTTGCCGTCTCTAACCCTTATGGCTTCGGTAGGACATCTCTTTATACAATTAGTACAACCCATGCATTTTTCTTTATCAAGGGTGACAGAATGGTAATAGGTTTGCACACTTATCACCTACTTTATTTAAGAATTACAAAAAGAACCTCGCTTCTAGATAGGTGCCTTGTCCCAATTGAGATTGGAGATGAAGCTTATCACTGCAGCGTTTAATATTGGGCAATCCCATCCCTGCCCCAAACCCCAGCTCTCTCGCAAGCTCCGTAGCAGTAGAATATCCCTCCTGCATAGCTAATTCAACATCTTCTATTCCTGGCCCATCATCATTGGCCTTAAGCACTATTTCTTTGGGAGTTATTTCAAGTTTCATGGTGCCTCCCACTGAGTGAATGACCATATTTATTTCAGCTTCATAGGCAGCTATAGCTACCCTTCTAACAATTTTAGCATCAATTCCTAGCTGTTTAAGTAGCTTCTTAATATTGCTTGCGGCTTCACCGGCCAGGGTAAAATTGCCCGCTTCAATCTCGTAGATTTGTACCATAATTAAATCTTCATTATTAATATTAATATTTTGGGTCATATCATCTTCCCCTTAATCCACCTTCATAAAGTTTGCCGCAAGCTTCAAACAGAGTAAGATCTGTTGATAACAGAACAATTTCTCTTTCTAAAGCCATTTGGATAATGTCAGACGACGGGATTTTCCCTCTCACAAATACAATAGCAGATACATCAAGCATTTCAGCAGTACGAATGACTTGAGGATTGTTTAATCCCGTTAGAAGTACAGTTTGTTCCTTTACAAAGGCTAATCCATCACTCATAAGATCTGAACCACAAGCGTACAAAACCTCTTTATCAAGAAATTCTTCGCCAACTATAAGGCGAGCATCCAATAGTTCCTTGATAGTGCGTATCTTCAAGGACTATCTCCTCCTATACCTTTGTTATTTGTTCCATATATTCCTTATATTTAACTATCATATCAATATAAGTATACTTTATTTTAGAGGAAATAGCTACTTTTTCTGACATACTTCCTTGAATTATTTGGTCTAGATTGTCTACCTGAACAGTAAGAAAATTCTTTAATCCTGATAAAACTTTATTGCCTTCTTGAGTTGCAGAATACTGATTGAGTAGCTCTATTTTGTCTATGATTTCATTTTTGATTTGGTCTAGCCTGTTTATAGCAATCTCAATGGTTATTTTATCATTATCCAGATCCTTAATTGTATTTTCTATATCACCAAACTTCTCCTGTATTAATGAAAAAATGGATTTGATTCCCTCAATTTTTGTACCAGTTGCTGTTATCTCCATCTCTACACCTGGACATTTTAATTCATACATTTGAGCCTCTATCGAATTATTTTTAAGCTGTTGTATAACTGTAGCAGCATCGTTTTCATTTAAAAACATCATAGCAATAACCCTAGAATACTGATCATCCAATATATATCCTGCACCGCCCTTTGCCTTTAATTGATCCCCCACTGCCTGAGCATTTTCTTTGCTGTTAAAAGCACCCATTTGTATGCCAAAAAAATTCATGGCGTTCACCTTTACTGTCTCCGTTGTTTTAGAAGCATCTTCTTCCTGATTGTTAGCAGCCTGGCTGTCATCTTGTCCATTGGAATCTGGTAGGGTTAATTCCATATCTTCATTATATGATGGTTCTTTTTGATCTAGTTGATCAGTTTCCTGCTTAGATTTGAGGATAGGTGCTATAATACCACTTATATACTTGCCCATCGTTCCTGCGGTGAAAAAATAAATTCCTCCCAAAATCAAAAAAATTATAATTACAAGGGAAATATATTGTCTTTGATTTCGTGCTCTTCTTATTCTTGAGTATCGCATGTCCATTTCCTCCCCCAACTTTAATGAAATTACTGAATCACCTGTTTTATATTTATGGTAGGAATTATGGTTTTATGATACAATGCTTTTATAATATCTTTGTGTGGAGGGAGAGCATGATAAAATATCATATAGACACTATACCGGTATGGGATGCCTATCATCAAGAGGATGAGTGTCCATTATGTTTGTTGGAATACAAATGTGAAAAGGAATACGTAGATTTTTTCCTAAGCGGATCAGTCATGGAGCCTAGTACTAGAATAGAAGTGAATAAGATAGGCTTTTGTAGCAATCATTTTAGATTGCTTTATAATGAAAAAAATCGGTTAGGTTTAGCCCTTATTACCCACACCCACTTTAAAGAAACTATAGAAAATTTTAAAAAATTATCTAAGAACTTAGGTGCAAAGCAAGACAGTGGCAATTTGGCTACTAAATTAGGCTCAATTTTACCAAAGAGAATGGGGAGTCCTGATACAGCTTTGGATAACTTTTTATCTTGGCTGGATCAGCATCACCATAGCTGTATGATATGTGATAGGCTAGAAAAGCTGCTGGATAGATATGCCTATACAATTTTGCATCTGTGGCAAAAAGACCAAGAGTTTTTGAAAACTATAAGTAACTCCAAGGGTTTTTGTCTCCACCACTTTGCTCTAATGATGAGAATAGCTAGTGAAACCTTATCTAACAAAACTTTTAATGAATGGTGTGAGTTTATTATTCCCATCCAACTAGAAGTTTTAAATGAACTGGAAGGGGATTTGGAATGGTTTACCAAAAAATTTGACTATCGTAATAAAGATAAGCCTTGGGGAAACTCTCGGGACGCTCTGCCTAGGACAATTCAAAAATTATCAGGATGCTATATGGAGCCGCCCACAATTGATGATGAAAAAAAGGATTAAGCATTCAATTATTATATTGTTCTAAACTTACACCACTATTTTTCAAAATATCTATAGCCAAACTATCAGGATATGGTTCCTTATACACTACCCTAGTAATGCCACTATTTACTATTAGCTTTGCACAGATGACACAAGGCTGATGAGTACAATAAAGAGTAGCTCCATCAATTGATACTCCAAGCTTGGCAGCTTGAACAATGGCATTTTGTTCAGCATGAATTGCGTAGCAGTACTCTTGTTTTGTACCTGATGGGATATCCCTCTTTCTTCTTATACATTCCCCTCTTTCTACACAACTGGGATATCCTGCAGGTGCACCGTTATATCCCGTAGCCAAGATTCTCTTATCTTTAACTATTATAGCACCAATTTTTCTGTTATGTTGATAACAGCTGGACCATTCAGCAATTAACTTTACCATATCCATAAACCTTTTGTCCCATTTATTCATAGCCTATCTCCTCGCTACCCATCTCAAAGTCTCAATGTACTCTATTATACGACAAAATATCCTTTTTTCCTTCATCTAGTCATATAATTTTCATCACCTTCATTCACCACAATCTTCACAGATAAATTTTGATAGTTATTAGGAGTATATGGGAGCTATTTTAAATATTTACCTATATTCAGCCATATTTCATGTTTTTTGGTATAATACAACATTTGCCATTCACACCTCTTTTTTATAAACTATATCATGGATTAGCACTCATCACCCGAGAGTGCTAATAACAACACAATCACTACATATAGAGGAGGGTAATGTTTCTATGAACATCAAACCACTAGGCGATAGAGTTGTAATTAAGGTATTAGAAACTGAAGAAACTACAAAAAGCGGTATTGTCCTTCCTGGATCTGCAAAAGAAAAACCACAAATGGCAGAAGTACTTGCAGTTGGTCCAGGAGGTATGGTTGACGGTAAAAGAGTAGAAATGGAAGTAAAAGTTGGCGATAAGGTAATCTATTCTAAGTATGCTGGTACTGAAGTTAAAATTGATGAGGAAGAATATATCATTGTAAGACAAAACGATATATTAGCTATCGTAGAATAATAACAACAATTGAAGGAGGAAAAGGATTATGGCGAAGCAGTTAATATATGGTGAAGAAGCAAGAAGAGCCCTCGAAAGAGGAGTAAATGCTCTAGCTGATACCGTTAAAATAACTATGGGTCCCAAAGGCCGTAATGTAGTTTTGGATAAGAAATTTGGTTCTCCTCAAATCGTAAATGACGGTGTAACCATCGCAAAAGAAATTGAATTAGAAGATCCTTATGAGAACATGGGAGCTCAATTAGTAAAAGAAGTAGCAACCAAAACCAACGACGTAGCTGGAGACGGTACTACTACCGCTACTATATTAGCGCAAGCTATCATTCGTGAAGGTCTGAAAAACGTTGCAGCTGGTGCTAACCCCATGATTCTAAGAAGGGGTATTGAAAAGGCTGTTGAAACAGCTGTTGAAGCCCTAAAAGAGCTAAGCAAACCTATTGAGAAAAAAGAAGCTATTGCACAGGTAGCCGCAATCTCTGCTGGAGATGAAAAGATTGGACAGCTAATCTCCGATGCCATGGAAAAAGTAGGTAAAGACGGCGTAATTACTGTTGAAGAGTCCAAATCCCTACTTACCGAGCTAGACGTTGTAGAGGGAATGCAGTTTGATAGAGGATATGTTTCTGCTTACATGGTAACTGATACTGAAAAAATGATTGCAGAATTAGAAGATCCTTACATCCTGATTACCGACAAAAAGATTAGCAACATTCAAGACATCCTCCCCATTCTTGAGCAAATCGTACAGCAAGGCGGAAAGCTTCTTATCATAGCTGAAGATGTTGAAGGCGAAGCTCTAGCTACTTTAGTAGTAAACAAGTTGAGAGGAACCTTCAACTGCGTAGCAGTAAAAGCACCTGGATTCGGTGACAGAAGGAAAGCTATGTTAGAAGATATTGCTATCCTAACTGGCGGTACTGTTATCTCTGAAGAAGTTGGTCTAGAATTAAGAGATACCACATTAGATCAATTAGGTCGAGCAGCCAAAGTAACTGTGGATAAAGAAAATACTACCATCGTTCAAGGTGCTGGTTCAGAAGAAGAAATTAAAAATAGAATTAACTCCATCAAAGCCCAAATTGAAGAGACTACATCAGATTATGATAGAGAAAAACTTCAAGAGCGTCTTGCTAAACTAGCTGGTGGAGTTGCAGTAATTAAAGTTGGTGCTGCTACCGAAACTGAACTAAAGGAGAAGAAACTAAGAATCGAAGATGCTCTCAATGCTACTAGAGCTGCAGTGGAAGAAGGAATCGTGCCTGGTGGTGGAACTGCATATATTAAGGCTCTCGATGCTGTTAATAAGTTAACTGCAACTGGTGATGAGTTAACTGGTATCAACATCATTAAGAGAGCTCTTGAAGAACCTGTAAGACAAATTGCTACCAACGCAGGACTTGAAGGTTCTATCGTAGTAGAAAAGGTTCGCGAGAACAATGATCCTTACTATGGATTCGATGCTCTAAAAGGTGAGTATGGCAATATGGTAGATAAAGGTATCATTGACCCAACCAAAGTTACCAGATCTGCACTACAAAACGCAGCCAGCATTGCTGCTATGGTACTCACCACAGAAAGCCTGGTAGCTGATATTCCAGAACCAGAACCAGCAGCTCCCGGTGGAGCCGGAGGCATGAACGGAATGTATTAATAAAAAAAGCGACTGTTTTACGCAGTCGCTTTTTCTATTAGTATTTTAATTCCTTTTATCACTAAAGCTATTAACATAAATACAAATACAAAGGGTATTAGAAACAGCTTAAAATAATTTAGTAGAACCTTTCCTAACTTTTTTATTGTTTTGATCACTTTATCCTTAAAACTTCTACTCCCACTAGCTACTTTCCTCATTGTCAATCTAACTCCATTTCTATTTCATATCCTATCCTCATTGAAAATATTCAACACTAACTCAACATAGGTAAAATTATTAAAACAAGTATCTTATCTCTAGAATACATAGAAAAGCAATATCCCTAACACGCCCGATAGAGCAATAGTTAAGATAGGATGTAGTTTAAATTTTTTTAATGCTACTAAGGATATAATGAAAATAAAAATACTTTTTATATTTATAACTTGTAAAGGCTGACTAAATATTTTAATCAATAAATCCATGGAAAGTTCATCTTTAAATATGGCTGTTTCTGCTACAAAAAAAGCAGCAGTTGTTATAAGTCCAGCTATTACGGGCCTTATTCCATAAAACATAGCAGTATTTAATGGATGGTTTTGAAACTTGAAAAAATATCTAGATATTATAAGGATTAAAACTAAGGAAGGAATAGAGACGCCTATAGTTGCAAATAGTCCTCCTAATAATCCGACAGCTTTGTAGCCTACAAATGTAGCTGAGTTTACAGCTATAGGCCCTGGGGTCATTTCAGCTATGGCTATTATATCAAAAAACTCTGCTGCACTAAGCCATCTATTTCTCTCTATTTCTTTTTCAATCATGGGAATCATGGCATAGCCTCCACCAAAACTAAAAAGACCGATCTTTAAAAAGGTAAACCAAAGTTTTAAATATATCAATTTTCTTCGTCCCCTTTACCAGTAATTTGTGCTACTTTTTTAGGAGAGGTATAATAGATTATTACACCAACTATGGCTCCTCCTACAATAGAAAATATTGCATGTATATCTAGTACTAATACTAGTATTATGGTAACTATAGATATTACAGCGGATATTTTATCCTTTACAGATTTTTTCCCCACTTTAATGGCTGCCATAAGAATTAAAGCAACTACTGTTGATCTAATCCCCATAAAAGCAGCTTTTACAATAGGATTATCCTGAAATTTTGAAAAGAAGGCTGCTATTAATGTAATGGTTATAAATGAAGGCAGGATTACTCCGCAAGCTGCAACTATAGCACCTACTCGCCCTGCAATTTTATATCCTACAAATGTAGAAGAATTTATAGCAATAGCACCAGGTATTGATTCGGCAACTGCAAATACATCAATAATCTCCTCTTCATTTTTAATCCAGCCTTTATTAGTAATAACCTCCCTCTCTATGAGAGGTATCATGGCATAACCTCCTCCAAAGGTGAAGGCTCCTATTTTAAAAAAGGTTATAAATATCTCTATTAATAGTTTAAGATTAACTTTTTTATTCAACATGTTCCCTCCTAAGCAACTTTTCAATTATCATTGCTGCAGCTCCTACTGCTATTGTCTTATCTCTATAATGACCACCTTTTATAAAGGTAATCTTATTATGTCTAGCTAGATAACTCTCTTTCTTTGCCATTTCCACGCAAGTCTTATAAAAAAATCTGAGTTTATTATCAAGGGACCACTTAAAGCAATAAATTGGAGATTTGCAAGATTTATATGATAATATGTATGAGAAATAATAAAAGAAGGCTCAGAACTGCAATGTAGCTCTGGGCCTTGAACCGAATCTAATCAACAGTATCCTTTTTTCTATCAATTTTGCAAGCAATAGCTTCATTATCTAAATCCTTGGATATTATATCTGAATATAACTCCCTGTGCTTTTTAAGCCAAGCATTAGCATAAGAACAAGTAGCTGTAGCCTTTAATGAATTTTTTCTTAAATATTCAGCCACAACTTCCATCATTTTACTTGCTATTCCTCTTCCCCTTAATTGAGGATTCACATAAGTATAATCAATATCAACCTCTCCATTTTCTTTAAAAACGAAGTTGGTTTCAGCAATTAATTCATTATTTTCGTTTACACTATATATACGTCCATTTTCATACTTCCAATCCATAACCTCTCTCCTTTTCTTTTTATTTTAAATTAGATCCAAAGCCCTGCCTTAATAATACTGCTTCTATTCTCCTCTTTTGTTATTATAACATATAACTAAATTGTGATGGATTGTATAACAACTACTTTTTATAACATCAAACCCAAAAGTGAAAACTATGTTTCATCATAATATAGTATTTTCCAGTATTAGTGCTACTAATCTTGCTATCAAGCTAAAAGGAATACTTAAGACAAATTTCATGCTAATAAACCTAACCCCTAAAAAAGCAGTTTCAAAAGTCATCTTAGATAAGCTCAAAAGACACCAAGCTATAATCATAGATATTATTGTAGCCAAACCAGTGCCTGATGATAATATATAAGCTGCAATCGAATAAAAATGCATAAGGACCATTCTGAAGTAAGCAAAACATTTAGCTGGTCTATTATTACAAAAGAGGC
>CALKWV010000115.1 GCA_938003915.1 uncultured Bacillota bacterium
AGTATGAAAAAAAGAGTATTCAGGATATCAAATATTAATCTAGAGATAGATCTATAATGATATAGATAGGCATTTTGTTGTATTGTCCTATAGCAGTACCAATAACCAAATGAGGTAGTAACTAACGGAATTAAAAAAACAATTATGTAGGAAAACAAAAAAAGTTTAAAATCTTTAGACCTATTTCTTCTCAATTGGAACTTTTTTATTGAAAAAATATTCAATAGATATCCCCCCAATAATTAACATAACGGTTATATTTTAGATAATGATTATAATTTGAAATATTTACAAAGTAGTAATATTCTGGTTTAATTTTTAGTCACAACTAAAATATTATTGAATTTTCAAGTCTTACAAGTGTTTTTATAAATGAGAAGTTTTGTAATGAGAAGTTTTGTAATGTAGTAATATTATATAATACTTCAATAATGAATGCAAAAAAACAAGGACTATTCATAAATTTTGGGAACTATATTGAAAATTGAGTATCCGTAGAAATGGAAAATTGTAATAATAATAGAAAACTGACTCTTTATTTATAAAGGATTTTCATATATTGTTAAATTACATTTAGTCAACTTACGCATAGTTGGTAATTTAATTTAATAAAAGAAGGTATATAAAAAAGAAGGAGAGATGGGAGAATGGAAAAGAAAAAATGGGTTATTTCTTTAGTAATTATCTTTGCTATGCTAATGGGGTTGCTGGTAGGGTGTAGCAAAAGTGAACAGGATGGAAAAAAGAACTGGTGTACATCTTGAATTTGAAACACCTGCCAGTGGAGAGGAGAGTACAGCTTTTAACTTGATGATCGCATCTGGAGAATTGCCGGATATTATCTGTGCCGCAGATCTATATCCAGAGGGTCTTGATGCAGCAGCGGATGATGGATATTATTTAGATTTAACACCCTATGTTGATACTTATATGCCCAATTACAGTCGTGCCAGGGTAAAGGATGAACTTACTGAAAGATCTACAATAACAGATTCAGGAAGGATTATTGGTATCTGGAGTGTTTATACCGAACCACAGCCACCTTGGATTGGTCTTCAGGTTCAAGGTGCCTATGCACCATTAGCGTTAAACAGTATAGGTAATACGTTCTTTGGAGAACTCAGCGCGGGATTTGGTGCAACCCATGATTTTATGAATGTGGACGGCACCGTAGTTTATGGGCCAATAACGGATGGGTGGCGTCAGTATCTATCTAAAATGGCTGATTGGTATAAAAAAGGATTGATCAATCCGGATTATATGACAGCAGGCTCATTTATTGTGGATACAGAGCTTGTTACTTCAGGTCAGACTGGAGCATGGTATTCTATGTATACTATGCCGTCCTTATATGAACAAAGCTCAGAAGATCCTAACATGCATATTATTGGTGTAAAGCCTCCGGTTGTAAAGGAAGGAGATGAAATAAATATCCGTAAATCGACTGCATATCGTGGTTCAAGATGTACAGCGATATCTGCCGATAGCCAGTATAAGGAGCTTGCAATGCAATGGCTCGATTATCTATTCAGTGAAGAAGGATCTCTGCTTGCTAACTATGGTATTGAAAACGACACCTTTGTTTATAATGAGGAAGGCAAACCAGTATTTACTGAAAAAATATCTAATAATCCTGATGGGCTATCCGTATCACAAGCAATGTGTTATTATACCTTAGTTCCAGATAATTTATCTTGTGCTTATGATTGGACAAGAGAATTATCAATAGTTCCTCAAAAAGATCAGGAAATGATGAATATTTGGGGATCTGTAGGGGAAAGCCATGTAATGCCCGTTGCATTATCACATACCGGTGAGGAAGCAAAAGAATTGGCTGCAATCTATACTGATATTCAGACTTATGTGAATGAATGTACTAATAAATTTATTACTGGAGTACTAGACGTAAATGGAGCGGATTGGGATAATTATAAGGCAACAGTTGAGGGTATGAATATTGCGCGCTGTATTGAAATAAAACAGGCAGCATTAGATCGATACGAAGCCCGTTAATTATTTGCATAAATAAGTACTACCTATTGTACTATCTATTATTGAAAATATATTCATTTATGAATCTTTGAGCTTCTAAGATTGTGTAATTATCTTAATATTGAGAATAGCTACTCTATCAATAGCTTACTTCTATAGAAACGCTGACAAATAGAGGATTATTAAAAGCTTCGATAGAGTTAGCTTTTCTCATATATTTATATTAATGTCATCATAAAATTTGAGCAGTAGTCACTGCTTGCTAATATCCACGAATATCGAAATGATATATTTCAAAATAATAAAAATAGCAAATACTAGGAGGGTAAACATGCAAAGAGATATCAAAAAACTAATTTCACAGATGACGTTAGAGGAAAAGGCCGGTTTGTGCTCTGGTCTAGATTTTTGGCACCTGAAAGGAGTTGAGCGCCTAGGGATACCGTCTGTCATGGTATCTGACGGCCCTCATGGGCTTAGAAAACAAGATCAGAGTGCAGACCATGTTGGTATTCATCAAAGCGTTCCAGCCACTTGCTTTCCTACGGCCGTAGGCTTGGCAAGCTCCTGGAACCGTGAACTGGTAGAGA
>CALKWV010000116.1 GCA_938003915.1 uncultured Bacillota bacterium
CAAGTACTGAAAATATAAAAATAATAGATTTTGTTTTAAAAAATAAAGTTATTTCCTTTTTCATGCTATCATTACCTCTATATACTTGTGTGGATTTTATAGTTTATATTTCCCTTTTAAATATTGCGGTTACACGTAAAAGAAAGATTAAAAGGACTATAAAAAGCAAGACAAGCAAGTAAATTAATCCTATTGGCAAACCAGTATCAAAGGGTTCTGGTGTTGAAACAGTCCTTAGCTCAGCATCGCTGAATATTATATATACAAATCCAGAAAAAAGTATAGTCTTTGATAAGATGAATTGATCAAAAATCATTGCAATCACAATAGATACACCTGTTTTATGAACTAAACTACCAATTACCATTCCAATTAAGGTTGAAATCCAAAGCATTAGTAATAGGCATAAAAACTTAAGAATTATGTAATTTATTTGGGAGTTTTGGATGGGCATAGCATGTGCAGGAGTAGAGTGATTCCAAATGTTTTGTGAAACGATACTGGATAAAGTAGTGACTAAGGAAATAAATAAACTGAAATAAAATGCAATTATTGCCTTAGAAGTTAGTACATTAGCCCAATCAAACAAACAGCTACGTATAATATGGCTTTTGTATTTGTAATCATAATGTATATTCAAAATCCCCCATAGAAGAGCTATTGTAGAACCAAATAATAATACAAAAAGCATACCACTATTTATAAATGGTGGAAATTCATAAGAAATCTTAATTCTATTTTCTGCAATCAGAAACAATAGTTCATTTCTTGTTAATTCTATAGAATAAAATAACAAAATGAATTCTATAAGAAAAAATACCCATGTAGAACATTTTTTCAGTTGCAGAATAAATTCTGTTTTGATATTTATAGATAAATTTTTCATGTCAATCACCATTCACAATCTTCTGGAAAATTTCTTTTAGAGTTATGTTATCCGATTGATATTGCTTTTTTAAAGCTTGAATAGAGCCATTATATTTTGCTTTGCCTTGGGATAGAATTACAATATGATCTGAGATTTTTTCTAATGAATCAAAATTCTGTCCTGTTATAATAATTGCACATCCTTGTGATTTTAAATCAAGTAATTTTTCAACTACTATTGTCCACGATTTAGGATCAAGGCCGATATCAGGTTCATCTAAAATCAGAAACTTAGGCTTTCGCAGTAAGGCTGCTGCAATTGCGAAACGGTGTCTTTGACCTAGTGAATACTCTCCCGCCTTCATTCTTAGCATTCGGCTATCAAATCCCAGCTCATTCAATAAACTAGCATTATCTGGCGCTCTTCCTTTAACATTATATAGAATCTTTAAATTATCATAGCCTGTGAGTTTAGGATATACTGCAGGTATGTCAAAAACTATAGCAAATTCATCCCGTACTCTTGAAAATCGCTTTCCACCATATGTAACTTGTCCAGAGGTTGCTTTTTTTAAATTGGTGGCGACTTTAATCCAAGTAGTTTTCCCTACACCATTTTCTCCAGCTAAATATGTAATTTCTCCTTTCTTTGCGTGAAAGCTTAAGCCAAACAGGATTTGAGTTTTTCCATAAGCACAACTTACATCTTCACTGATTATGCCATTCATTGTTATTCAAAAACCTCCGTTTCTTGGTAAAAATTTAGCTATACTTTTTAAATTTGAGGAATTGAAATTGTACAACACATAATTATAAGTTTTTCTACGATGGCATAATCGATTTCTATTACAAAATATTATATGCTTTCATATGCTAGAAAGGTTTGTAATCCCAATGAAATAGGGCAACCCTTATAAGCAAAATCACAATGTCCCCTTGCATATACTTCAAAGCTTCTTTTTCCGGTGATTTTAGCCCATGAATCATAATGTGAGTAAGATATCAATGCTACACCAGCAGATGTATAACTTTCTCCTGTTTTAACTCTTGTCAGTTTAGTTGTACTTCCAGAACCGCTATATGTAGCTGTCCAAGGAATACAGACATATATATGTCCTATTAATGGAAGACCAGCCCAAACTTTAGATAATCCTTTTTTACTTGCCGCACGGTAAATTTATTGAAATCATAATGCCAATAATACAATACGGTTCGATTATGCCATCGCGTAAAAAACTTTATTATGTTGATTCATATTATTTGCATCATGCAATATATCCTATTTTTCAAATTATTTATTGTATTTTGAGCATAAACTATAGATACTAACAAAAAATAAAATTACATGAATTTAGTAGCAAATCACAATAATTATCATGTTAGTATAAATATACTATATATTTCATATATTATCCACTACCCAAAAAGGCAGTTTTTATAAGATTCACCTAGGATGTAGATAAATTACCATTTAGGACACAGTCTAATTTTAACCTTGCTTATTGTTTGTATTGCATTTTCATACTTTTTTAGTTATTTATTTACAAAGATTAAATTTTCAAATTAAAAAAGTGCCTGATAAAAAACAGGCACTTGCAGTTACTGGTTAGTTTCAGATTCAGAGGTTCCAATTGAATCTGTTGCCTCGTTATCCATTTCATCCTTTTCACCAGCTTGTTTGCGCTGCTCACAGCTATTAAATATATCTATTCCAGAATTCTTCAAATTCTCAGTAGCTTTTTTTATAGCTTGGGTGTCTTTAGAGTTTTTAGCTTGTTTGACAGCGTCTATTTTTTGTCTGAGGGCACTTTCCTCTTCAGGTTTAATAATGCCCTTATATT
>CALKWV010000117.1 GCA_938003915.1 uncultured Bacillota bacterium
AAAGTCCGAGCTCCATAGGGCAGGATGCTGGGTAACACCCAGTGGAGGCGACTCCAAGGAAAGTGCAACAGAAAGATACCGCCTCGTACTCAATGTAAGTTTTTAATCTTAGCATTCAAAATTTACATTGGGTGCGGGGTAAGGGTGGAAAGGTGAGGTAAGAGCTCACCAGCATCTAGGCGACTAGATTGGCTATGTAAACCCCATCCGGAGCAAGACCGAATAAGGGACATTATGTGGTGGCCCGCCACGTCCCGGGTAAAGGTCGCTTGAGTCTGCCGGCAACGGTAGACCTAGACAGATGATCATCCACGACAGAACTCGGCTTATTGCTTGCTCATAATATGATAAAACACCGGCCTTGGGCCGGTGTTTTTGAATTTTTATAGTGGTTATGCTATTGCATGATTCATTTAATCAAGGTACAATATTCTTAATTTGAATTATATATTATTTTCTTATCAAGGAGGTTAGGAATGAATCCCGTAAAGATTATTACAGATAGTACAGCGGATATACCTATGGAACTGCGGAATAAATATGACATTCAATTTGTTCCCTTATATGTTACAATAGGAGGGCAAACCTATAAAGATCAGGTAGATATAGATACTGCTCGTTTATATCAATTAGTGGAAGAAACTAATGAATTACCTAAGACAGCAGCACCATCAGTACAGGATATGATTAACAGTTTTACAACTTGGATAGATAAGGGTCATGATATTTTATTTTTTGGAATTTCATCTAAATTATCTGCTACTATACAATCAGCCAATTTAGCTGCTCAAGAATTTGATGAGGGAAGAGTAAAAGTTATTGATTCAGAAAACCTATGTATGGGTATAGGCTTAATGGCAATAAAAGCTGCACAATGGGCATCCCAAGGCCTTGGTGCAGAGGAGATTTACCGTAAGGTAGAAGCTTTAAAGGCAAATGTAAGAACTAGTTTTGTTATAGATACTCTTAAATATCTACATATGGGTGGTAGATGTTCTTCCATTGAACTTATGGCAGGAAGTGTATTAAGGATAAGACCACAAATATTAGTTAAGGATGGTGGACTAATAGTCCAAGATAAGTTCCGAGGAAAGAAAGAAAAAGTACTAAATAATTTTTATCAAAAATTTGTTAGTGAGAACAAAAATATTGACACTGATACCATAGTCATAGCCCATTCTTCTGATTTAACTTCAGCGGAGTATTTAAAAAATAAAGTCGTTAATGATTTAAAACCGGAAAATATTTATTTGGTGGAAGCTGGTACAGTAATTTCTAGTCATTGTGGACCAGGGACAGTGGGAATAATATATGTTGAGAAAGATGAATAAAAAAATTTTTTTAGATATTCCTTTTATACCTAAAAAACCTATTAGCCTGGCATTGGTGGATAGCCGATATAAAGCCAGGCTGGAAGGCTTTTTTATAAAAAATAAAATTATCCCGATTTTTGTGGAAAAATGCACTGCACTCTACCCTGCCATATCTTGCCATCCAGATATACAATGTCATCCATTGGGAGGCAATAGGATAGTAATTGCTCCTAATGCCAGTCAGTCACTAAAAAACCAATTAATACAACATAAATTTGAAATCATAGTGGGGAATACTAGACTTGAAAGCAACTATCCAAATAATATTGCATATAATGTAGCAAGAATTGGAAGGTTTGCTTTTCACAATATGAAATACACTGATCCTATTTTAAAGGAAGAACTGGAAGCGCAAGGCGTTGAACTTATTCATGTTAATCAGGGTTATGCTAAATGCTCAGTAGCTATTGTTGACGAAGATTCCATGATTACATCGGATAAGGGTATCGCCAATGCTGCTAAGGAAATAGGCTTTAATGTATTACTTATAAATCCTGGATTTATAGAACTTCCTGGATTAAACTATGGATTTATAGGTGGTGCCACAGGCTTGCTCAGTCAAGACAAACTTGGTTTTGCTGGAAATTGGAAAACTCATAAAGACAGCAGGAAAATCGAAAATTTTTTACGACAAAGGAATAAAATTCCTGTTGCCCTTGATATGGATCCCCTTATCGATGTGGGGAGTATAATTCCTCTAAAAGAATATGAATAACATAATAAATGATAGGAGTTTTTGTGACTGAACTGGGATGGAAGGGAGTGGTGGAATGCAGTTATTTTCCATCGGGATTGATGACAAAGATCTAGATCTTAAGGATTTAATTTACGAGAAATCTACCGTCTGTTGGATGGAAGGTTTAAATATAGAGGAAAATAAAGTAGGAAATTTAGTATTTTTAAACTATAAAACTGCTTTTTCATGTCCTCCAAGTAAAGCGGCTAAGCTAAAAGATAAAGTGAAGATGATTATAGCAGATATATTGGCTACCATTATTTTGGAGGATTTGCAGTCAAGTTTGGTGCAAAAGATAATTCAGGACGAATATTTTTATTTTAATAAGGAAGATCAAGATAGAATTCTTCGCGATGCATTAGCCATTATGTGGGGAGGAAAGAATCCCATTATGGATTCTGAGACTATAAGGGAGCAATGGCAATTTAGGGTTTGGGACAGGTTAATGGATCATTTAAGTACCAATGATGAATTAGTTTTTGATGGATTTATTAGATTTCGCCTAAAGGATTTTATGAGTGAATTAGAAAGTGCTGTAGATCGTGCGGTAGATGAGCTACTGATTGAAAATGAATATAATGAATTTATAAAACTTCTTCAGTATTTTGTAGAGATACAGGACCCAAAGGTAGATGAAGTTCATGTGGTTTTACAAGATGATGCCAAATATGTACTTTTGGATTCTAACTTAAAAGTCATTCAAAACGAAATGCTGGAACAACTGGCTCAGGAAATATCGGACAAGGAAATAAGCAATGATGATCTGTTGATTAGTTCCTTGATTACTATTGCTCCATGTAAAATAACCATTCATGAGTATGACAAGATAAAAAATGTGGAGTTATTAAATACCATTAATAACGTATTTGATGGTAAAGTAATAATGAGTGAAGAAAGAATTACTCCAAAAAAATAGACTAAAGTGAAAAAAGATGCACGTAAAAAAGTGCATCTTTTTTTCACTTTATTTTTAGCGGGAATAGTTGTACAATTAGTACTGTGCGTTAAAATAATAATATCTATTGACCCTTGGCTTCATTACAGATTTATATGAGTAGGCAATGGACTTATATAATTTGTTTAGTTAAGATAGTATTAGACGGAATAGGGAGGCAGAAAATTGTTTTGGGAAATAACAATCATGGCTTTGGTAGGAGGTTGTATTGGCTGGTTTACCAATTTTTTGGCCGTAAAGCTTATATTTAGACCTCTAAATCCAGTTAGAATACCCGTAATAGGGTTTGAATTTCAGGGATTAGTGCCTAAACGTCGAAATGAAATAGCTGCAAGTATAGGTAAGACTGTGGAGGAGCAGCTTTTATCTATAGAAGAGTTATCAAAACATTTAAATACCGAAAAAAACCGGGAGGTTATCATAAAAAATATTCGTGTTGGTATTTTAAGAGTTGTAAATGAAAAATTACCCTCTTTCATTCCAATAGGCATAAAAAACACAATTTTAAATTACATTGGAGATGTTATTGACAAAGAGTCAAAAACTTTCATTTCCAATAATATGGACAAGCTTATCGAAGATGCAGTTAAAACTGTTGACGTTAGTAAATTAGTGGAGCAAAAGATTAATGATTTTGATCTAATGGAGCTGGAAAGCATTATATTGTCCCTTTCTAAAAGGGAACTTAAATATATTGAGCTTCTAGGCGGGGTATTAGGATTTTTTATTGGATTATTTCAAGGAATTTTTATGAAATTTATCATTTAATTTATTGACAATTATCTGGAAGATAGTTATAATATCTTGAAGAATAAGAATATTAATACTATGAAGGAGACCAGTAGATCGAGAACCGGTGTAAAGAGAGGGAAAACCCTGGGCTGAAAGTTTTCCCCAACAGGCTCGATTGAATACCAGCTCTGGAGTATTTGGTTAGTCCCGTTATCGACTATAAAGCTGGGTTTAGGCTATAAGACCTAAACCAACAAGGGTGGAACCGCGGGTAATCCCCGTCCTTTGATGGATGGGGATTTTTTGAATTTGTTTTCTTTGTTCAGCTTTTGATGTAATTATAGGGATATGAAATAATTAATCAAAGTTATTTACCATAGAAGCTATGTAGATATAGAGGAGGAGATGAAAATGATCAAAGTTACCTTGAAGGATGGTTCATCAAAGGAATATCCCCAGGGTATTACCGTATATGAAGTAGCACAGGATATTAGTATGGGCCTTGCTAGAGCTGCTGTAGCCGCCCAAGTAGATGGTAAAACTGTAGATTTAATGCATCCTCTAAATGATGATTGTCAGATTAATATATTAACCTTCGAAGATAAAGAAGGAAAAAAAGCATTTTGGCATACTAGTGCCCATATAATGGCCCAGGCTGTAAAAAGGCTTTTTCCTGATGTAAAGCTGGCCATTGGACCTGCCATAGATAATGGATTTTACTATGATTTTGATACTGATAGGTCCTTTACTCCTGAAGACTTAGATGCTATTGAAGCTGAAATGAAAAAGATTGTTAAAGAAGATCTAAAGCTTGAGAGATTTGTGCTACCAAGGCAAGAAGCTATTGATTATGTAGCAGACCAAAATGAAACTTATAAAGTGGAACTAATTGAAGAATTGCCCCAGGATTCGGAAATATCCTTTTATAAGCAAGGGGAATTTGTGGATTTATGTGCAGGGCCTCACCTTCCCAGCACAGGTAGGGTAAAGGCTTTTAAGCTTCTAAGTCTGGCCGGTGCTTACTGGAGGGGCGATGAGAAGAACAAAATGCTTCAGCGCATATATGGTATTTCATTTCCTAAGAAAAGCCAGCTTGATGAATACTTAGCTCGTCTGGAAGAGGCCAAGAAAAGAGATCATAGAAAACTAGGAAAAGAATTAGATCTTTTTAGCATTCACGAAGAAGGACCAGGATTCCCATTCTTCCACCCCAAGGGAATGGTTTTGAGGAATATATTGGAGGATTTTTGGCGCCAAGAGCATATTAAGAGGGGTTATGAAGAGATAAAAACTCCTATTATTCTAAATCAAGACCTATGGAAACGTTCTGGTCACTGGGATCACTATCAAGAAAATATGTATTTTACCAAGATTGATGAAAATGATTATGCTGTAAAACCCATGAACTGTCCAGGTAGCATGATCGTATATAAGAGGAAGATGCATAGCTATAGAGATCTGCCTATAAGAATGGCGGAGTTGGGATTAGTACACAGGCATGAGCTATCTGGAGTTCTTCATGGTCTCATGAGGGTGCGCTGCTTCACTCAAGATGACGCTCATATCTTTATGCTGCCAGAGCAGGTAAAGGATGAAATTGTGGGAGTAATTGATTTGGTAGACTACATTTACAAGCAATTTGGATTTAACTATCATGTAGAGCTCTCCACTAGACCTGAAAATGCTATGGGCTCTCAAGAGGATTGGGATATGGCTACTAATGCCCTTAGGGAGGCCCTGGAAGAGAAAAATATGGAATATGTAATAAATGAGGGGGACGGAGCCTTTTATGGTCCAAAGATTGACTTCCATCTTGAAGATAGTATAGGGAGAACCTGGCAATGTGGTACTATTCAGTTAGATTTCCAAATGCCTGAACGATTTGATTTAACCTATATAGGTCCCGATGGTGAAAAACATCGTCCTGTTATGCTTCATAGGGCCATATTTGGTAGCCTCGAAAGATTTATTGGAATTTTAATTGAACACTATGCTGGTGCTTTTCCTACTTGGTTAGCTCCGGTTCAAGTTAGATTATTATCAATAACCGATCGTTCCAATGAGTATATAGAAAAACTGACCAAGGAGTTTGAAGCGGCAGGCATTCGTGTAGAAACCGACTTAAGAAATGAAAAAATAGGCTATAAGATTCGTGAAGCTAGGTTACAAAGGATTCCTTATATGTTGATAGTGGGAGATAAAGAGGTAGAAAATCAGCAGGTTTCTGTAAGGTCTAGGGATGAAGGAGATCTAGGTCCAATGTATGTTAAAGACTTTTTAGATAAAATTCAAAAAGAAATTAGCCAAAAAGGCAAATAAAATGTTTGACAAGGTCTATAATATGTGGTAATCTATATTTGGTTTAAGTAGAAGCTATCCACTTCTCACCTTTCGGCGCAGCTAGGAAGGTTTCTATCACTAGATCTATAGGTTAAATATGTGTTTAAAGTGGGTAGGTGTGCCCACTTTTTTTGTTCTAGATATGGTGGAGCCAAGTGGGGTAGCAAAGTTTGTTTTAAAATTTTCGGAGGTGAATGAATATTAGAAACAGGGAACTCTCTGTCAATGAGGGAATCCGGGATAAGGAAGTAAGGGTCATAGATGTAAATGGGGAGCAGTTAGGCATCATGTCTCCAAAAAAAGCCTTGGAAATTGCTCAACAAAAAGATTTGGACTTAGTAATGGTAGCACCCAAAGCCAATCCGCCTGTATGCAGAATTATGGATTATGGTAAATATCGATTTGATATGGCCAAAAAGGAAAAAGAAGCCCGAAAGCATCAGCGGACTATTAATGTTAAAGAAGTTAGGCTATCAGCCAATATAGAGGAACATGATATGGGTGTGAAAGCGAAACATGCTGACAAGTTCTTAAAGGCAGGAGATAAGGTTAAAGTCTCTATCCGTTTTAGAGGACGCGAAATGGCTCATACTTCTATTGGATATGATGTAATGAACAGGTTTGTGGAAATGATAACACAAGAACATATCATTGAGCGCAAGCCTAAACTTGAAGGAAGAAACATGATAATGATCTTAGCACCTAAAGAATAAACGCAGGAGAGGAGGAAGCCCTATGCCAAAAATGAAAACACATAAAGGGGCAGCCAAAAGGTTTTCTTTAACTAAATCTGGAAAAGTAAAAAGAGCTAAAGCTTATAAGAGTCATATTTTAACTAAGAAGACAAGCAAGAGAAAGAGGAATCTAAGAAAAGGCACCTATGTTGCTGCCGTTGAAGAAAAGAATATAAAAAGATTGATTCCTTATAAATAGGCAGTAAAGGAGGTACAGACATGGCAAGAGTAAAAGGGGCAGTTAATGCCAGAAAGAAACATAAAAAAGTACTCAAACTAGCAAAAGGTTATTTTGGTGCAAAGAGCAAGCAGTATAGGACTGCAAACCAAGCTGTGATGAAATCCCTAGCTTATTCCTATACTGGTAGAAAGTTGAGAAAAAGAGATTTTAGAAAACTTTGGATTTCAAGAATTAATGCCGCTGCACGAAGCAATGGCTTAAGCTATAGTAGATTTATTAATGGACTTAAGTTAGCCAATGTGCAGATTGATCGTAAGGTATTGGCAGACATGGCAGTAAATGATGCAGCAGGCTTTGCACAATTGGTAGAACTTGCTAAACAAAAATTAGAAGCTTAAAAAAAGGCCTCTATATAGAGGTCTTTTTCTAATAAATAAGGGAATCCTTTGTATCAAATTAAAAGATGATATATTTGATAGTAACATGAAGAATATTAATATTTAGAATGTTAACAGGAGATAGGAAGAATGAGAATATTAATAGATAATAAATTTTTTCGTTTTTCTCCTACTCAGATACTAGCTTTAGGTTTTGTGGCAATCATTCTTATAGGTACATTATTATTAAGCTTGCCAATATCAACATCTAGGGGAACCAGTATGGGCTTTATAGATGCATTGTTTCAAGCCACCTCTGCTGTATGCGTTACTGGTCTGACAGTAGTGAACACTGCCCAGGATCTCTCTATTTTTGGTCAGATTATTACCATTATACTGATTCAGATAGGGGGATTAGGATTTATGACCATGGCCACCATGATATTCTTGATTGCTGGTAAACGGATCACCCTTAGAGAAAGATTAATAATACAAGAAGCATTAAATCATTTCTCTATTCAGGGTGTAGTGAAGCTAACTAAAAATATACTTGCTACTACCTTTATTTTAGAAGGAATAGGTGCTGTATTTTTGGCTTTTCGCTTTATACCTATGTTTGGCTGGATAAAGGGTATATATTTTAGCATATTTCATTCTATTTCTGCATTTTGTAATGCAGGTTTTGATCTTATGGGTAATAGTTTGTTAGACTTTTCGGGAGATATTTTAATAAACTTTACAATCATGGCTTTAATTATATTGGGTGGATTAGGTTTTACAGTTATGGGAGATGTTTTTCATCATAAATTCCAATTTAGAAAGTGGTCCCTGCATTCTAAACTGGTTATCCTTAGTACTATAATATTACTGCTTTCTGGTTTTCTGTTCTTTTTTATTATGGAATACAATAATGTACTTGCAAATTTTTCTTTTAAGGATAAGCTTATTGCTTCCATGTTTCACTCGGTAACAGTTAGAACGGCTGGCTTTTATTCAATTCCTTTAGAAGAAATTTCAGAAGCTTCAAAATTTTTTACTATTATTTTGATGTTTATTGGTGCTTCACCAGCTTCTACTGGAGGGGGAATTAAGACTGTTACAGCTATGGTCATTATACTTACTGTTAAAAGCGTAATAGAAGGAAAAGATGATATAGAGGTTTTCAGGAGACGCATACCTTATGCTATCGCTAATCGAGCTTTAGCCATTACCGTTATTAGTTTAGGAGTTTTAATCTTTGTTACTATTATTTTTTCCATCATGGAACCTTATCCTTTTATTGACTTACTTTTTCAAACTTCTTCAGCGTTAGGAACTGTAGGTGTAGCCTCATTTGACAACAGTAAACTTAGCAATATTAGTAAATTACTTACCATACTATGTATGTATACTGGTCGAGTGGGCCCTTTAACTTTAACATTAGCATTAGCTAAGAGACAATCAAGTAATAAAAATTTAATTCATTATCCAGAGGATCGAATAATGGTTGGTTAAGGAAAGGTAGGTTAAAACCATGAAACAGTTTGTGGTTATTGGATTAGGACGTTTTGGTAGTAATGTGGCGAAAGCCTTGTGTTCTATGAACCATGAAGTATTGGCTATAGATAAAGATGAGGAAAAGGTACAAGAGATATCCGACTATGTTACCCATGCAGTACAAGCTGATGCCACAGATGAAAATGTGCTAAAATCTTTAGGGATTAGAAATTTTGATGTAGTTGTGGTTACTACCTCATCTGATATACATTCCAGCATACTAATAACCTTGTTGTGCAAAGAAATAGGGGTAAAATTTGTTATTGCTAAAGCCCGGAGTGAACTTCATGCAAAAGTGTTATACAAGATAGGGGCAGATAAGGTAGTTTTTCCAGAACGTGATATGGCTTTGAAAGTGGTGCATAGTCTAGTTTCATCAAATATATTGGAATATATAGAAGTAACTCCTGAGTATAGCCTAGTAGAGATTGAAGCTTTGTCCCATTGGGTAGGTCACTCGTTAAAAGAGTTAAATATGCGAAGTAAATATGGTATAAACGTACTGGCAATCAAGCATGGTAAAGAAATAAATGTAACTCCTAAAGGGGATGATACAATAAGCAAAGGCGATATTTTAGTAGTAATCGGTAAAACTAAGGATATTACACATCTTGAAAATAGATATCAAACATAAAAGGGGGCAAAATAAAGTGAGTGACATTATCACCAGCCCTAATAATGCAACCATAAAATTAGTCAAATCCCTTCATATTAAGAAATACAGGGACGAATATGACCTATATATTGTAGAAGGATGGAAGATGGTAAAAGAGGCTATTGTGGAAAATTGCCCTATCCATATGTTGATCTATAGTCAAAGTTTTGATATACATAAGTTGAAACTAGACAGGGAAAAGAAAGATATTCCCCTTGTATGCGTAGCAGATAATCTTTTTAAACAAATAGGAGATGTAAAAACTCCCCAAGGAATAATAGGGGTCTTAAAAAAAGAACAAAAAGACATGGACTATATTCTTAGTAAAAATTCTGGATTTTGGCTAGTACTAGATAGGGTTCAGGATCCAGGAAATATGGGAACCATTATTAGAACTGTAGATGCAGCAGGCGGAGACGGGGTAGCGCTTCTTGAAGGATGTGTAGACCCTTACAATCCCAAAACTATTCGATCTACCATGGGTTCAATTTTCCGTGTTCCTATAGTGAAAGTAGATGATAGTAATGGTTTCTTTATGAAGTTAAAAGAGAGACAGGCCCATATTATAACAAGTGATATGGATGGAGAAAACATCTTTGATTGGCCAGGGGCCAGGCCCGATTCTATAAAAGTACTGGTTATAGGCAACGAATCCAAGGGAATAAGGCAGGAAATTCATCGCATGGCCACTAGCACTGTATCCATACCTATTATTGGTGGAGCCGAATCCTTGAATGCCTCAGTAGCAGCAGGTATCATGATATATGAAATACTGAGGAAAGAAGGTAAAATGGGACAGGAAATTTCTTGTATCCGCAATAGGGATATGCTATAATTAAAAAAAAGCGGATTTAAAGGGGATGGTTCCCAGTGTTGGCTAAAGTCATGTGGAAGATATTTGAAGCTACGGGTTCCATTTCTGCCTATATGCTTTACAAAAAGTTAATAGCCCTTAAGTAAAAAGCAATGAAGGAGAGGAGTACATTCTGCCTTATTATAAAGAGAGGGGATGTCATAGGCTGCGAGCATCCCTATAATAAGAGAATGGAAGTTCGCTCCAGAGCTGTAGGCTGAAGTGGTAGTAGGTCTTACCGGTTTTACCGTTAGCAATGAATGAGGTTTGTTTTTCTAAAAACAAACGAATTTGGGTGGTACCACGAAATTATATTACCTTCGTCCCATACTGGGGTGGGGGTTTTATTTTTATATCTTATCGTCGGAAAGGAGTAATAGATTGTGCGTGATAAATTGGATATTATACAAAAAGAGGCATTAGAGAGCATAGAAAAAGCTGACGATTCCAGTAGTTTAGAAGAAATTAGAGTTAAATATTTAGGTAAAAAAGGACAGTTAACTCAAATCCTAAGAGGTATGGGTAAGCTGTCACCAGAGGAGCGCCCAGTTGTAGGACAATTAGCTAATCAAGCTAGACAAGCCATAGAAGGAGCCTTAGCAGAAAAGATTAAGGAAATAGAAGAGAGAGTTTTGGCCATAAGGCTAGAAAAGGAAACCATTGATGTAACCCTGCCAGGTAAAAAGCCATCTTTAGGGAAACTTCATCCTCTTACAGCTGTTTTAAACCAAATTACTGAGATCTTTCTAGGGATGGGCTTTGATGTAGCAGAAGGACCAGAGGTAGAACTAGATTATTATAATTTTGAAGCCTTAAATATACCTAAAAACCATCCAGCTCGAGATACCCAAGACACCTTTTATATAAATGAAAATATACTTTTGAGAACACATACTTCTCCTGCCCAAATTAGAGTTATGGAAAAACAAGAGCCACCAATAAAAATAATAGTACCGGGTAGAGTATATAGATCCGATGCTGTTGATGCTACCCACTCACCTATTTTCCATCAAATAGAGGGTTTGGTAGTGGATAAAAATATAACCATGGGGGATTTAAAAGGTGTTTTAGATGTTTTTGCCAAGAAGATGTTTGGTTCCAAAACCCGCACTCGTTTTAGGCCCCATTACTTTCCATTTACCGAGCCCAGCGCAGAAATGGACGTAAGCTGTGTAACCTGTGAAGGTAAAGGATGCAGGATTTGTTCTGATACAGGGTGGATAGAGATACTAGGAGCGGGTATGGTGCATCCCAAGGTATTGGAATATGGTAATATTGATCCCAATGAATACACAGGATTTGCTTTTGGGATGGGATTAGACCGGATAGTTAACCAGATATATGGTATAGATGATATACGTTTGTTATACGAAAACGATATTAGATTTTTGCGACAGTTTTAATATAGTACTTGGGAAAGGAGAAAGAAGATGTTAGTACCTATTAAATGGTTAAAAGAATATGTAGATATAAATGTAAGTGCAAAGGAATTAGCAGATGCCATGACTATGACAGGCACCAATGTGGAATCCATTACTGAATTGGCTAAGGATATCGAGAAAGTAGTTGTTGGTAGGGTTTTAAGTGTAGATCCACATCCTAACGCTGACAAGCTAGTAGTCTGCAAGGTGGATATTGGAAAAGAGGTTCTCCAGATTGTAACAGGAGCGCCAAATGTAGAGGAAGGTCAATTGGTTCCTGTGGCTACCCATGGTGCTGTGTTGCCAGGTGGAGTTAAAATTAGAAAAGGAAAGCTCCGCGGGGAAGTGTCTCAAGGTATGATGTGTTCTGCAGAGGAGCTTGGGCTTGAAGAACTTGGAGAAATAGATGATGGTGTAGATGGAATTCTTGTCCTAGATGAAGAATATCCCTTAGGAATGGATATAAAGGAAGCTTTAGAATTAGGTGATGAAGTAATTGAGTTTGAGGTTACTTCCAACAGGCCTGATTGCCTAAGCATGGAAGGAATAGCCAGGGAGGCTGCTGTTGCCTTAAAGACTAATTTTAAGATTCCAGAGATAAAATATAGTGAAAAGATTGGCGACACACAAGAAGAAGCTAGGGTAGTGGTAGAAGATCCTCAATTGTGTCCTCGTTACTGTGCAAGAGTGGTAAGGAATGTTAAGATAGGGCCTTCTCCTCGTTGGATGAGAAGAAGGTTGGCTGCTGCTGGGGTTAGACCCATCAATAATATCGTTGATATCACCAATTATGTGATGCTGGAACTGGGTCAACCTATGCATGCCTTTGATTTGGATAAAATAAAGGATAGTACTATTATAATAAGAAGAGCCAAGGAAGGAGAAAAATTGGTAACCCTTGATAAACAGGAAAGAATCCTTACAGAGAATATGCTAGTTATTGCGGATCCTGAAAAGGCCATAGGTTTAGCAGGGGTTATGGGAGGATACAATACTGAAGTTACTTCAGATACTCGTAATGTTATACTGGAGAGTGCTAATTTTGACAAAGCTAGTATTCGTTTAACTTCCAAGGCTTTAGGGCTTAGAAGTGAAGCTTCTATCCGTTTTGAAAAGGGCTTGGATATAATAAATGCAGAGAGAGCCATAGATCGGGCAGCTCAGCTCATTGAGGAACTGGGAGCAGGCGAAGTTGTGGAAGGAAAGATAGATGTTTGTAATGTCTCTTTGGATCCCCGTATCCTAGAAATAGAATGGAAACGTATCAATGCATTGCTGGGCCTAGATCTTAAAGTTGAAGATATTTGCGAGATTCTAGATTCTCTGTCCTTTAAAACGGAAGTAAAGGATGATTTACTAGTAGTAGAAGTACCATCCTTTAGACAGGATATAGAAGGCGTGGCAGATCTAGCTGAGGAAGTGGCCAGAATCTATGGATATGATAAGATTCCTATGACCCTTATGGAAGGCTCAAGAGCCCAAGGTGCAAGAACTAGGGATCAAAAGCTTTTAGATATTGCAAAGAGAACTTTGACAGCAATGGGCCTATTTGAAGCTGTTACCTATTCTTTCGAAAGTCCAAAAGTTTATGGAAAAATTGGCTTTAAACCTGAAGAATATCCTGATCTTGTAACCATAGCAAATCCTCTAGGTGAGGATCAAAGCGCTATGCGTACTAGTTTAATACCAAGCATACTAGAGGTTTTAGCAAGAAATAGAAGTCGCAGTATAGAAGAATGCAGGATCTTTGAGATAGGCAATATATTTATTCCAAAATCTGTTCCAGTTAAAGAATTGCCTATAGAAAGGCTAACTTTAACTATTGGACAGTATGGACAAGATATTGACTTCTATACTTTAAAAGGTCAAGTTGAAGGATTGTTAGATGTATTTGGAATTTTGGAAGATGTGGAATTTGTACCTTATTCTCATCCTTCCTTGCATCCTGGTAGAACAGCTATTGTAAAAATAGGAGACCAGGAATTGGGAATATTAGGTGAAGTTCACCCCAAAGTCTGTGACAACTATAATTTTAAGACCAGAGTTTACTTAGCTGAATTAAACTTTGAGCTTATGGTAAGGATGGCCAAAACAGAAAAACAATACATTCATTTGCCCAAGTATCCTGCCATTACCAGGGATTTAGCTATAGTAGTAAGCAAAAATGTGCTGGCCTCCAACGTTGAAAAGTTGATTAAAAAAACTGGAGGAGAATTACTGGAAAGCGTGGAGCTATTTGATATATATGAGGGTAGTCAGATCCCTGAAGGGCACAGAAGCTTGGCCTACTCCTTAAGCTATCGATCAGCTGAAAGAACTCTTAAGGATGAGGATATTAATCCTATCCATGATAAGATTGTAAATGCCTTAATAGAATCCTTTGATGCTCAGCTTAGAGAATAAAAATAACAGTTGTTGGGCTTCCCTGACGGATCTGGTGATAGATATGGGAAGCCTTTTTATTTATTTCGACA
>CALKWV010000118.1 GCA_938003915.1 uncultured Bacillota bacterium
CGCAACATATGCGGGAGTTTAAATAGCTACTGTATCAAAATATTTAAATGGGGGAAACGTACGTGAGGAGAATAGAAAACGGTTGGAAGAAGCAATAAGGGCATTGGATTTTAAGGTTAACGATATGGCTCGAGCTTTAAAAACCAATCGCACTATGACTGTAGGCGTTCTCATTCCTAGCTTGGAAAATATCTTTTTTACAAGTATCGTATCTAATATAGAAAATATACTAATACAAAATAGATATAGCACTATTATTTGTGATTATAGAGAAGATCCAAAGTTAGAGAGGGAAAAGTTAGGTTTTCTTGTGGGTAAAATGGTGGATGGTATTATTATGGTACCCCATGGTGGAAATATTGAAGCTATTCAAGAGGTAATAGAAAAAGGTATCCCTATAGTATTTATTGATCGCCTCATAAAAAGTGTGCAATGTGATGTGGTATTGGCGGATAACCTCAATGCTTCTTATGATGCAGTTGAGCAGCTGATTATCCGGGGACATAGACGTATCGGTATTATATGCGGACCAGATAGTGTATATACTACTAAGGAACGGTTAAAGGGATATATTAGAGTTCATGAAGATTATGCCGTAGATATTGATGAAAATCTGATATTGCATGGGAATTACGATGTTGAGAGCGGGTATAGACTCCTTCTTCATTTTATAGAAATGGAGAACCCACCTTCTGCTGTATTTGTTACAAATTATGAGATGACACTAGGTGCTATTATGGCTATTAATGAAAGAGATATTAAGATTCCAGATCAACTATCTATTATTGGATTTGATAACATCCAATTAGCCAAAATAGTTAAACCATCTCTATCTATTGTAGTTCAGCCTATAGAGCAGATTGGTGAGACTGCAGCTCGGTTGTTGCTTAAGAGGCTAAATGGAGATAACGAAGACAAACCTTCTGTTCATAGACTTAAAACAGAGATTTTAATTAAGGATTCAGTAAAAAGTATATAAATTTTTATCACTTAAGTTAAACGTTTAGTTCAAGGGCAACTTATATTTCACACTAGCACTTTAGATAAAAAAGAATTGCTGGGGTAGACTGGGGGGTATATTGTTGTCCAAAAGATTATTGATGGGAATTGATTTGGGGACTTCAGGATGAAAAATAACAGTATTTGATTTCCATGGAAATGTTATAGCTAGTATGACGGAAACTTATGAAATGTTTTATCCTCAAACTGGTTATGTAGAGCAGGACGGTGAAAATTGGTGGAAGATAATTTGTAGAGGTATACATAGCCTACTAAACAGTAGCATAAAGCCCCAAGAAATTGCAGCTATAGGCGTAGCCGGAACCAGTTGGGCTTGCATACCTGTAGATAGACAAGGAAGACTTCTGCGCCCTGTGATGCTTTGGTTAGATCGCCGGGCAGAGAAGCAAGCGGACTGGATGAAGGAAAAGGTGGGAGAGGAGAAGCTGCTTGCTCTCAATGGTAATCCAGTAGATCCTGCCTACATTATTCCAAAAATATTATGGCTTAAGGAAAATGAGCCTGAAATTTATGCAAAGACATATAAGTTTCTACAAAGCAATGCATTTATTGTATTTAAGTTTACGGGAGAGTTTTCACAGGATTATTCTCAGGGATATGGTTTTCATTTCTTTAATATTGCAAAAGGGGAATATGATGAAAAGACAGCTGATGAGTTAGGCATTTCTTTAGACTTAGTGGCTCCCTTATATCATTGTCATCAAATAGTAGGAACAGTTACTCGGAAAGCTGCGGATGAAACCGGCCTAGTACCAGGAATACCGGTAGTAGCAGGAGGATTGGATGCGGCTTGCTGTGCTTTAGGCGCAGGAGTAATCCAGCCGGGCCAAACCCAGGAGCAGGGAGGGCAGGCTGGAGGCATGAGTATTCAAGTGGACCGGCCACTAATCCATCCTAAACTTATATTGGGTTATCATGTTATTCCAAACCAATGGTTGCTTCAAGGCGGTACGGTAGGTGGATCAGGGACTCTTCGTTGGTTTAATGAACAGTTGGGAGCTTTTGAGCAACTGCAGGCAAAAGATAAAAATATCAGTTCATATGAAATAATGAGCCAGGAAGCAGCTGGTGTTAAACCAGGTAGTGACGGATTGTTGTTTCTGCCCTATATGGCTGGTGAGCGGTCTCCTATTTGGGATAGTAAGGCTAGAGGAGTATTCTTTGGATTGTCATATGATAAAACAAGAGCTCACATGATTCGAGCTATTATGGAAGGAGTTGGCTTTTCTCTTCTCCACAATCTTGAAACGGCATCTGAAGTAGGAGCAGTGGTGAAGGAACTTAACAGCGTAGGTGGTGCAGCTAATAGCCGGGTATGGACTCAGATAAAGGCAGATATTACAGGTAAAATCATACATGTTCCTTTTTCAGATCACGCTACAGCGCTGGGGGCTGCTCTACTTGCAGGAGTTGGAGTGGGGATATATAAAGATTTTGATGAAGCAGTGAGTAAAACAGTGCATATTACAAGAACTCATTATCCAAATCAAGCGAATAATCAAATCTATAAAAGATACTATGAAATCTATTTGGAACTATATGAAAAACTTAAAGATACATATCAAAAGTTAGATAGCTTGACAATCAAATCTAAACAGCTAATGAAAGGGGAGTGAAAGTTTTGAAAGCTGCAGTACTATACGGCCCAAAGGATATCCGTTATGAAGAAGTGGAAAATCCGATTATAGGGGATGAAGAAATCCTGGTCAAGGTTAAAGCTACGGGGGTTTGTGGATCAGATATACCAAGAGTTTTGGGAAATGCCGCTCGCTATTATCCGATCATATTAGGTCATGAGTTTTCAGGAGAAGTTGTAGAAATTGGCAAACTGGTAGAGCACATTAAAGTAGGAGATCGGATCTCAGGAGCACCCCTACTTCCCTGCCATAAGTGTGAGGACTGCCTTAGGGGGCATTATTCCCA
>CALKWV010000119.1 GCA_938003915.1 uncultured Bacillota bacterium
ATAATATTATGGTTCAAGATCAATCTCCACTAATATTGGAGTATGATCTTGCCTTGGTCCTGAATCAATCATTTCGGATTTAAGAACCTTATCTGCAATCCTATCGCTTACCAGGCAGTAATCAATTCTCCAGCCAGAATTGTTGATTTTGCTTGTTCTAGCCCGCTGGGTCCACCAAGAGTAAACACCGGTCACATCTCCATGTATATATCTAAATGTATCTGTAAAGCCTCTGTTTAGAAGATTTGTGAAACCTTGACGCTCCTCATCAGTAAATCCAGCTGAATTACGATTACTATCAGGATGAGCTAAATCAATTTCTTTATGGGCTACATTAAAATCACCTACTGCGATAACATACTTTTCTTTATCCAGTTTTTCTAGATAATCAGCATATTTTCTATCCCAAATCTGGCGATCTTCTAAACGATTTAAGCCCTCACCTGCATTGGGAGTGTACACCTGTGTTAAATAAAACTTATTAAATTCTAGTGTAATGATTCTACCTTCATAGTCCATAGTACCCGGTGCACCGATTTTAGGATAAGTAACACTTGGATTTAGATAATTTTTATATAAAAACATAGTGCCTGCATAGCCTTTACGAGCTGGTTCTACTGAGCTGTTCCATACAATTTCATAATCCGGAAACTTATCTCTTAGAATCTCTAAATGTTTTTTAGTAGGCCCACTGCTTGGTAGCTTAGTCTCCTGCAAAGCAATAACGTGCGGATCATGCTCTATAATTGTATTTATTACAGCTCTACTTAATTCAGCTCGGGCTGAAACACCCGTTAATGCAGCATTTAATGAATCAATATTCCATGAAATAATTTTCACCATTTTCCCCCTCACTATATAATTAAATCTGTCTAAACTAGCACAACAGTTTAATTTAAAGCATGTATTGTTACAGAACTTTGTTGTATATCATTGTAAAGCATTTCCTATAAATATACAAACCCATATATAAAAAATCTTATAAAAATATCTAAAAAATCCACCAGATCCCTGGTGGATTTTTATTAATGGTCAACTCCTAAATCCAGTTCAACCTCATACTCTACTGGCTTTTGCTTAAATAGATATTCACCTTTTCTAATTGAAGCAAGAACATTAGCACGATTTCTTATTACATCAAATGGACTATCTCCATCAAGGACTATGAAGTTTGCATCCTTGCCCACTTCCAAACCATATCTGTCTTGGATGTTTAGACATCTAGCTCCATTATACGTGATTAAATCTAAATCTTTTTCTATCTCTTCCGGTGACATAATTTGAGCTAGGTGAATACCATTATCAAGGATATTCATCATATTACCGTTGCCCATGGGATACCATGGATCATTTATTGAGTCTTGTGCAAATGCAACATTAATTCCTAATTCCATGAATTCCTTAACTCTTGTAAGTCCTCTACGTTTTGGATAAGTATCCTGCCCTCCTTGAAGGTATGCATTTTCTGTTGGGCAAGCAATGAAGTTCATCTTGCTCTTTTTAAACAAGTCCATCATTCTATATGCATAGGAATTATCCGCCGAACCAAAGGAGCAGGTATGACTAGCTGTAGTTCTGATACCATAATCCTCCATAAGAACCAGAGCATTTAATAACTCAACAAAACGTGATTGGGGATCATCGGTCTCGTCACAGTGAACATCTATAAGCTTATCATACTTTAAAGCTAGCTCTACTATATCATGAAGGGATTTTTCACCAAATTTCCTGGCTGGTTCATAATGTGGGATTCCTCCCACAACATCGGCGCCCATCTTAAGTGCTTCTTCTACCAAATCTCGGCCATCCTTATATGTGTACATTCCTTCTTGCGGGAAAGCAACAATTTGAATTTCAACTATATCCTTTAATTCTTCTCTCAATTCTAGCAAAGCTTTTAAAGCAGTGAATTTGGGGTCAGTCACATCTACATGGGTACGAATGTATTGTACTCCCCGGAAAACTTCATCTTTAATAGCCCTAAGAGCACGTCTTTTAACACCTTCTATAGTTAAATTTGCCTTAAAATTTGGGCCACATCTCAATTGCTTCAAAAAGGGTCCCTGAACCAGCGCCTGCTTGTCCCATATCAGTTAGTGTGTAAACATAATCCAAATGTAAATGAGGATCTACATAAGGAGCAATAACTAGTTTACCTTCTAAATCAATAACCTCATCCTCTGGACCAAGATCCTTACCAATGCCTTTTATGACTCCATTATCATCCACTAAAATCTCACTGGCATCATCATGCTTATATATAACTGCATTTATAAATTTCTTCATATTTTTCCTCCTTCACATTACTTTATAATACTTATTGCTTAATAATATTTGCTTTTATAAAAGCGCTACT
>CALKWV010000120.1 GCA_938003915.1 uncultured Bacillota bacterium
AAAATGCCCTCATTTTCTCTTTTTCAATATTCTTCCTATAGTCAAATATATTCCCATCCCTATTTCCAAACATCCGAATTTTAATCTTATCTGTTATTATGCTACCTCTATTTATGCTATATTTCATTATCCTTAACTCTCTTTATTAAGTCTTCTACCTTTTCCTTGATTAAATCTCTTGTTTTTCTATAGTCTTCTATAGGTCCACCAGATGGATCTTCTAGTCCCCAGTCTTCGCTGTGGCTATTTGGTACAAAGGGACATACTACATTACAGCCCATTGTAATGAGGATATCTACCTCTTCTGGTATATCACTTAATAGTTTTGGATAGTGCCCTGTCATATCTACTCCAACTTCTTTCATTACCTGTACTGCTAAAGGCTTTACTTCTGGATATTCTTCTGTTCCTGCTGAGTAAACTTCTAGTACATCACTGCCTAACTTTTTTGCCCATCCCTCTGCCATCTGAGAACGGCAGGAATTATGAACGCATATAAAGGCTACTTTTTTCTTAATATAAACCACCTCATTTTAGTAATTATTCTGACTGAGTAAACCATCCTTTAGTGTTGTTTGCTATCTTCACAAGAAATAGCATTAATGGTACTTCTGTTAATACCCCTACGGTAGTAGCAAGTGCAGCTGGAGAATCCATTCCAAATAATGCTATTGCTACTGCAACTGCTAATTCAAAGAAATTTGAAGCCCCTATCATACCTGCTGGTGCTGCTACATCAAAAGGTATCCTAAACCATTTGCATGTTCCATATGCTATAAAGAATATAAAAAATGTCTGAATCGTTAAGGGAACAGCTATAAGCAAAATGTGTAAAGGATTATTCAATATTGTTTCGCCTTGGAATGAAAATAGTAGCACAAGCATTAATAGCAATCCTACAGTTGTCGCACCATCAAATTTAGGTAAAAATTCATTTTCAAAATAGTCCAAACCCTTATTTTTTATAACATTAATTCTAGTTAATATTCCACCTGCTAATGGAATTACTACAAATAGAACAACTGATAATATTAGAGTATCCCATGGAACTGGCACATTACTTACTCCTAGTAAAAACTTAACTATTGGAACAAAAGCTAGCAATATAATTAAATCATTAGTTGCTACTTGAACAACTGTATATGCTGGATTACCTTTTGTCAATGTACTCCATACAAATACCATTGCTGTACATGGTGCAGCTCCTAGTAAAACTGCTCCTGCTAAATACTGTGTTGCAAGATCAGGTGTTATGAATTTCTTAAAAACAACAAATAAGAAAAATGAAGCTATAATATACATTGTAAAAGGTTTTATAAGCCAGTTTGTTATCCATGTTACATATAAACCTTTAGGGTTTTTCCCTACATTTTTTATACTTTGGAAATCCACCTTCATCATCATTGGATAAATCATTACCCAAATTAGTATAGCTGTTGGTATTGAAACATTTGCATATTCAAACCTACCAAAGAATTCAGGTATTGCAGGTATATATTTGCCAATTAACACCCCAGCTATCATACAAAGAGCTACCCATATTGTTAAATACTTTTGAAAAAACCCTATTCCAGATGATATGTTTTCTTTTTTCATATATTTCCCGCCTCTCATTTTTTGATTAAGTAGGTCTTATCTTAAGAGCTTACCTAAATTCTCTCCCTTCAGCTCATCAGTAAACCATTTAATTAAAGCAGCATTTCCTTCTGATACATCATATATTTTATTTATCCATTCAACCTCATTTGCAGCTTTTGCTTTTAATATTTTGTAGATCGGAAGAGCGTCGTGTAGGAAAAGAGTGTAGATCTCGGTGGTCGCCGTAT
>CALKWV010000121.1 GCA_938003915.1 uncultured Bacillota bacterium
CTATATCATACTTTTCCTTAAAAAAGTGTTGCATTTAATATTGCAATTTTCAAAAAATAATCTCTTCAATAAAATGGTTGCAATTATTTGGTACTGGATATATAATATATCTATGTTTGAACTTAGGTCTGTGGTTGAAAATCGATGCCAGTCGCAGGCGAAACGATCCACGTAAGCCAGCTAGAAGCTGGTGAGCATGGTGCGGCTTAGAAGTAAGTCTGACCTATAGTGGCATATATTGGAGAGTTGTGAGACGTACATGGATATAGCTCCTAGCCGTTCTAAAACTTTTCAGGATGCTACTATAGAGAGAAGTATTAGTGATAGGCTTAAACCTTGAGCGAACCTTCCAGTCAGCGGGTGTGGGGGCAAAGACCAGGTCAGCTAAGTTTGAACATGAAATTTTAAATAGTGAGGAGAATTATATCCATGTACCAAGACAAAACCTTAGTGTGCAAAGATTGCGGTCAAGAGTTTACTTTTACCGCAGGAGAACAAGAGTTTTATGCAGAGAAAGGCTTCCAAAATGAGCCCGCTCGCTGCAAACCATGTCGTGACGCAAGAAAGGCAAGCAGAAGAAACGGAAACGGAAACGGTAGACGGGAACTACATCCTGCAGTATGTGCAGACTGTGGTGCTGAAACACAGGTACCCTTTGTTCCTAGAGATGACAGACCAGTCTATTGCAGTGATTGCTATCAAAATCATAGATAATTGGTCACAAAACCCCGAGTTAAACTTCGGGGTTTTTATTTTTGTGTTTGTAATTTTTTTTGTATTTTTCCAATTGTCGAGTTTTGTCTGATATTTTATACAACTATTGGCTAAGGCAGGTAAAAATTTCAGTTTTCCACAGTCTAAAAAGCTGAATATATAAGTTATACACAAACTTATCCACAATGTCCACAGGTTAAATGTCCACATATCCACAATTGTAGATAAAAGTCCTAGAAAAATATAGTAGTAATTGTCAAAATTTACGTAAAGTTTTTCCATATACGAATATTTACTGTATATTATGTATAAATATTTATAGACTTTTACAAAACCAATAGAAAACGGGAGATATATAGAGATATTTAAGACTCAATAAGAAATACACTTATAAATATACATTGATTATACAGTGGTAACCCATTATAATAGGAGCATGATAAATTATGATTGAAGAGGAGTTTTGAATATGAAAAACATAATAAAAATCTTAGCAGTTTTGATGGTACTAGTTTTTACCCTATCAATTGTAGGATGTTCCGCTGAAGGAAACGATAAAGCTAATTCCGGCGGTCAGGAAGAAAATGTTCAAAATGACGCCAATGCAAACCAGGCAGAAGGCGATGCCCAAGATAGTGAGGATGCTAGTGCCGAAAGCGAAACCATGAAAAAGATTAGGGAAACCAAAAAGATTATATGGGGTACCAATGCTGAATTTCCTCCCTTTGAAATGCGTGAAGGGGATCAGGTAATAGGCATAGATGCTGAAATAGCAGCCAAGATAGCTGAAAAACTAGGAGTAGAATTGGTAGTAGAGGATATGGAGTTTGATGCTCTAATTACAGCCCTCCAATCTGGTAAGATTGACTTTATTGCAGCAGGCTATACCATCGAGCCAGACAGGGAAAAGCAGGTTCTATTTACCGATACCTACTTTAAGGCTGTACAGGCAATTATGGTTCAAGAAGGAAATGAGGAAATTAAGTCTGCTGATGATCTGGAAGGCAAGAAGATTGGTGTTCAAAACGGTACTACAGGAGATTTTATAGCATCTGATATTCCAGGTGCAGAGGTAATTCGTTTCAATAACGGTATTGAGGCAGCCCTTGATCTTAACAATGGAAAGATTGATGCAGTTATAATTGACAATCTTCCTGCTCAAATGTTGGCCAAGAGCAACCCAGGACTTGTGGTACTAGATGAAAAGCCTTTTGATGCCGAAGAGTATGCTATAGCAGTACGCAAAGGAGATACTGACCTTCAGCAGGTTATAAATGAAGTACTAAAAGAAATGAAGGACAGCGGAGAAATTGATGAGCTGGCTAACAAATACTCAATTGGGGAATAATAAAAGACATAAAAACATGAACTTAAGCCGGTATTGGTAAATACTAATTACCAGTACCGGCTTTATATGTGAGAAAATACTTGTATATTTATACATTATACAGTATAATGAAAAAGTATCAATTCAAAGGAATATAGAAGGAGTTTAGTGTATGAACTCAATTATTAAAGTGTTATCTGATGCTATATACTATAATTTGATAAGGGAACAGCGCTATATGCTCTTTGTGCAGGGACTGGGTATATCTCTGCAGCTAACCTTTTATTCAGCCATTATAGGTACCATACTAGGCTTATTTTTAGCCCTTGCAAAGCTGAGCAAGATAAAAATCTTTGAAAGGCTTGCTACTATATACGTAGACGTTATAAGAGGTACGCCGGTAGTAGTACAATTGGTGATTATATACTATGCTATTCTAGGAAGCAGTAGCCTTCCCAAAATAGCAGTTGCATCTATAGCTTTTGGTTTAAACAGCGGGGCATATGTATGTGAGCTTATAAGAGCGGGTATAATGGCAGTGGATAAGGGACAGATGGAAGCTGCAAGATCCCTTGGTTTTTCTTATTCCCAGGCTATGACTTATATTATAATTCCTCAAGCTGTAAAGAATATTTTACCGGCCTTGGTCAATGAGTTTATTGTGCTATTAAAGGAAACTGCTATTGCAGGTTATATAGCCCTGGATGACTTAACTCGTGCAGGAAATATTATAAGGGGTAGGACCTTTGATGCATATACCCCCTTTATTTTAGTAGCAGCTATATACCTTTATATAACCACTATTTTGACTTGGATGCTGGGTAAGCTAGAGAGGAGGCTGCGCGAAAGTGATTGAGGTAGTAAATTTACACAAATCCTTTGGGGATCTTAAAGTTCTAAAGGGCGTAAACACTAAGATAGAAAAGCAGGAAGTGGTGTGCGTTATTGGAGCCAGCGGTTCAGGCAAAAGCACCTTTCTACGCTGTCTTAACCTTTTGGAGGAACCAGATGACGGTGAAATATATATAGATGGTGTTTCTTTGTTGGAGCATAAAAAAGATATTAACCGCCTCCGTCAAAAGGTAGGAATGGTGTTTCAGCAGTTTAATCTATTCCCTCACATGACGGTTATGGAGAATATTACTCTGGCACCTATAAAGCTAAAGGGTATGAGAAAGAGTGAGGCTGAAGAAAAGGCAATGGAACTTCTGCATAAGGTAGGACTGCCAGATAAGAACGATCAATATCCAAACCATCTCTCTGGTGGACAAAAACAAAGGGTAGCCATAGCCAGGGCTCTAGCTATGGATCCTGAGATTATGCTATTTGACGAGCCTACCTCTGCCCTTGATCCTGAGATGGTAGGGGAAGTGTTAAACGTCATGAAGCAGCTAGCCAATGAGGGTATGACCATGGTAGTAGTAACCCATGAAATGGGGTTTGCCAGGGAAGTAGGAGATAGGATAATGTTTATGGATGAGGGGATTATATTTGAAGAAGGACCTCCTGAACAAATATTTAAAAATCCCCAAAAAGAGCGAACTAGAGAATTTTTGGGCAAGGTTTTGTAAGGAGGATAGGGGAAATGAGAGATACCAAAATTGTATTTTTTAGCATAGCTGTACTAACACTATTTCCTCTAGTGTTTCATGGGGTTAAGTGCATAATCAAAATTAGGAAAGAAAAAAACAAAAAGAACCTATACTACTCCTTGGCAGTTACTGTCATAGCATGTATCGCATTAATTGCACTGCTTCTCAGCACTTACAAATTCACTATATCCTACCAAGCTCCCTTGGTGGTGGAACAATATCTTGTAGAGGAAGGCTATGCTTATCTGGAGGAGATGGGAATTGACCAGGAGCAGTACTTAGCCTACCTAAGTGAAGATATTTATGAAAATGATGATGGAACCATAACCATGTATATTCAGTTCCAATCAGGAAATGAAAGCGTATATACAGTAATAGATATGGAGAGACAAGGTGATAGATGGAAGGTTATAAATCATGAGATGCTAACCGGTGACCATGAAGATTATCCAGAACTAAAAAAGAGGTTTTATCCTATATAGGATAAAGCCTCTTTTTTTGCCAAGATCTTAGACGATATTGAGCGTAGATAATTCGCTATAAGCTTGTCCAACTCTTGGCTGCAAGCGAGAACTTCCTCATTATTTAATTCCATATTATTGATATTGATAAGCTCATCTAAAAGCTCTCGCTTTTCTTCAAGCTCTTCCATCAGCCCTTCTGATGCCATAGTTACCTCACCCCCACTCAAGGTATTATGCCATAACTTTAAGTGTTTTTGTGGAAATCAACAAAGGTAGTTAAAAAAAAATATTTTTCGACATAATAATACCTGCCAAATAACAAAATTAGTGTCATAATATAGATTTTAAGGTTTAAAATCTAACATAGAGGGTAAAAATGTATTAAGACAGCATAGTATTAAACATAAGTTTTTAACAAAGGGTTGAAAGGAGCTGTTGGCATGAGGATTACCATAAGCGGCAAGAACCTGGAGATAACCGACTCCCTTAGGAATCAGGTCAACAAGAAGGTGTCAAAGCTGGAACGTTTTTTTGGTGAGGACGTGGAGGCTCAGGTAACTCTATCAGTAGAGGGCTACCGCCATATAGTTGAGGTGACCATTCCCTTCAATGGTATAGTTATCAGAGGCGAAGAGTCCACGGACAATATGTACGCATCCATTGACATGGTAATAGATAAATTGGAGAGCCAAATACGCAAGCACAGAACTCGTTTAGGAAAGAGGATAAAGTCAGGTGCATTCAAGAACGATGCATTGGCTGGCTTAGAAGATGGGAAAGAAGGACATGAGCCTAGGATAGTCCGCACCAAGCGTTTTGCCGTCAAGCCAATGAGTGTGGAAGAAGCTACTTTGCAGATGGAATTGTTGGGTCACAGCTTTTTTGTTTTCACCAATGCAAGCTCCAACGAGGTAAATGTGTTATATAAAAGAAAGGATGGAAATTACGGTCTAATCGAGCCAGATTATCTATAGAATACCCATATAGAATGAGCCATTATAGTACTTAGTATTTTAGGAGGAGCAACCGCTCCTCTTTTTTATATTTGTTGTGCTGTTTTAAGTTCAGCTTACCCTGATAGCTTATTTATTTAATATAAATAGCCATTGATAAGTGAGTGCTTTTATTGATATGGTTAAGAAAACATTGCCCTAGTTTTCTCTAAATTAGTGATGAAGCAAACGGTCAGTGGCTATATAATTTTATTATACCTGCGATACTACTAAATTATTGAATGTTTATGCTTTTAATGTTAGAATGAAGTATTGATACTGTGAAATTGGAGTGTAAAATTATGGGATTATTAAAAAGAATATTTGGAGATAGCAACTCTAGAGAGATAAAACGGATAGAAAAGATAGTAGATGTAATTGAGGGTCTAGAGCCTAGTATGCAGGCCTTGACCGATGAACAGCTTAGGGCTAAAACCTTTGAGTTTAAGGAAAGGTTGGCTAGGGGCGAGACCTTAGATGACCTGCTTCCAGAAGCCTTTGCCGTTGTTAGGGAGGCATCCCGTAGGGTGCTGGGCATGAGGCATTATAGGGTGCAGCTAATTGGTGGAGTAGTGCTTCATCAAGGGCGTATCGCTGAGATGAAGACCGGTGAGGGTAAGACTCTGGTAGCAACCCTACCCGCCTATTTAAACGCCCTAACAGGCAAGGGTGTGCACATTGTTACGGTAAACGATTATCTAGCCCAAAGGGATAGTGAGTGGATGGGCAGGATCTATAAATTTTTAGGGCTATCTGTAGGGCTAATAGTCCACGACATGAAGCCTAGTGAACGCAGGAAAAACTATGCTGCAGATATTACCTATGGTACCAATAACGAGCTGGGCTTTGATTATCTGCGAGACAATATGGTGATATACAAGGAAGACATGGTACAGAGAGACTTAAACTTCGCCATAGTGGACGAGGTTGACTCCATTTTAATTGACGAGGCCCGTACCCCCCTTATCATTTCCGGTGCAGGGGAGAAATCAACGGATCTTTATTATAAGGCGGATAAATTTGTTGTGAGACTGAAAAAAGATGAAGACTTTGAGGTGGATGAAAAAGCCAACACAGTAAGCCTCACTGAAAAAGGTGTAGCTAAGGCAGAGGCCTACTTTAACATAGAGAATTTAGCAGAGATTGATCCCAGTGATACTGAGGCAATGCGGATTCCTCATCATATAAACCAGGCGCTAAAAGCCCGCTATCTTATGAAAAGGGATCAGGATTATGTAGTAAAAGACGGCCAGGTTATCATAGTAGACGAATTTACCGGCAGGCTTATGACAGGGAGAAGGTATAGCGATGGCCTTCATCAAGCTATAGAGGCAAAAGAAGGCGTTAACATAAAAAGAGAAAGTAAAACCTTGGCCACCATCACCTTCCAAAACTATTTTAGGATGTATAAGAAACTGTCAGGAATGACTGGTACTGCAAAGACTGAAGAAGAGGAGTTTAAGACCATATATGGCCTAGATGTAGTGGTAATACCCACCAATAAAAAGATGATACGCAAGGACTACAATGACGTAATCTATCTAACAAAGGAAGGTAAGTTTAAGGCAGTAGTGGAAGAGATAGCCCAGCGCTATGCTGTAGGTCAGCCAGTGCTGGTGGGTACAGTGTCCATTGAAAACTCAGAAATCCTAAGCTCTATGCTAAAGAGAAAGGGTATACCCCATGAAGTTCTAAACGCTAAGTATCATGAGAAAGAAGCGGAGATTGTAGCCCAGGCAGGAAGGTACAAGGCTGTAACCATTGCCACCAATATGGCAGGACGGGGTACCGATATTCTGTTGGGGGGTAACCCTGAGTTTATGGCCAAGAAGGAGATGAAAAAGCAAGGCTACTCTGACGAAATCTTGGCCCAGGTTACCAGCTTTGAAACTATAGACGATCCTGATGTAATAGCTGCCCGCCAGGTGTACAAGCAGCTGTATGAAAAGTTTAGCAAAGAGGTAGAAAAAGAGCGGCAGAAGGTAATAGAGCTGGGTGGACTTCATATCATTGGTACAGAGCGCCATGAAAGCCGGCGTATAGATAACCAGTTAAGAGGCCGTGCCGGCCGTCAGGGAGATCCAGGCTCTTCTAGATTCTATATCTCCCTTGAAGACGACCTTATGAGACTATTTGGTTCAGAGAAGATTCAGGGCATTGTAGAAAGACTAGGACTTGAAGAAGATCAACCTATAGACTACGGTATATTGTCTAAACAAATAGAATCAGCCCAAAAGAGAGTAGAGGGCAATAACTTCAATATTCGAAAGCATGTTCTCCAATACGATGACGTCATGAACAAACAAAGGGAGGTAATATATTCCCAGCGCAGGAGAGTATTGGAAGGCGAAAACCTGCGGGATTCCATTATGGATATGGTGGAAGCCGTAGTGGACAATGCTATTGAAATGTATATAGGCGAGCTTCCCAATCCGGAGGAATGGAATGTAAAAGGGCTAATTGAATATCTTGAGAGAATATTTTTGCCTAAGGATTCTGTAGTCATCCCTGAAGATGAGAAATATAACCTGACCAAAGAGGGGCTAAAGGAAAGAATACTAAAAGTTGCCCATGAGGCTTATGCCCTTAGAGAAGAGGAAAACGGCGCAGAAAATATGAGAGAGGCCGAAAGGGTAATACTTCTAAAAGTGGTAGACCAGAAATGGATGGATCATATCGATGCCATGGATCAGCTGCGCCAGGGAATTGGTCTAAGAGCCTATGGTCAGAGAGATCCCGTGGTAGAGTATAGGCTGGAAGGCTATGAGATGTTTGAGGAGATGGTTAGAAGTATCCAAGAGGAGACTGTCCGTATTCTCTTTAATATCAAGATACAGGCCGAGGTACCAAAACGTGAAAAGGTAGCCGAGCCTATTAGCACCAGCCGTGGTGGAAGCAGCCCAAAAAGGCCTATAGTTAAAGGTCAGAAGGTAGGAAGAAACGATCCGTGCCCCTGTGGCAGCGGTAAGAAGTACAAAAGATGCTGCGGGGCGTAGGGTGTTTGCAATAGAAGTATATTTTCATTATTAGTTTCTGAAAGGTGTGATACAATGCTAGAACTTGAAAGTGCTAAAGACGCACTTAATGATATAGTGGAAAAGTTCAATCAGGTAGGTGATTCACTTTGACATCCCAGAATGTCAAAGTAAGATAAAAGAGTATGAGGCTGAGATGAATGATCCTTCTTTTTGGGAGGATATAAAAAGGTCTCAAAAAGTAAATAAGGAAGTTAAGCTTTTAAAGAATAAAATTCAAAAATACGAAAGCATAAAATCACGAATTGAAGATATAGAGGTTTTAATCCAGCTAGGTATGGAAGAAGATGATTCTTCCCTAATGGAAGAAATTCGAAAGGAGTTATCCAGCCTGGAAAAGGATGTAGAGGCCTTGAGGCTAGAAACTCTGTTAAATGGTCCCTATGATAGTAACAACGCTATTATAGAAATACATGCAGGTGCTGGGGGTACCGAGGCTATGGACTGGGCCTCTATGCTCCTTCGCATGTATACTCGTTGGTGCGAGAGCAAGGGCTATAAGGTAGAAACTTTGAACCTTTTACCTGGCGAAGAAGCGGGAGTAAAGAGTGTAACACTGCAGGTTACAGGGGAGAATGCCTATGGCTATTTAAAGGCCGAGAAGGGTGTGCATAGGCTAGTGCGCATTTCCCCCTTTGATGCATCAGGCAGAAGGCATACTTCCTTTGCATCTTTGGAAGTGATGCCGGAGATAGAGGATGATGAGGATCTGGATATAAAGCCAGAAGATCTTAGGATTGATACCTACAGGGCAGGTGGTGCAGGAGGCCAACACGTAAATAAGACAGAATCCGCTGTAAGAATCACTCATATACCCACCGGTATTGTGGTTCAATGCCAAAACGAGCGGTCCCAGATCCAAAATAGGGAAACTGCTATGAAGGTGTTAAGGGCAAGATTATTGGAGCTAAGGGAAGCTGAAAGGCAAAAGGAATTGGATAAGGTGAAAGGTGAGAAAAAAAGCATTGAATGGGGTAGTCAAATACGATCCTATGTATTCCACCCCTATAGCATGGTCAAGGATCATAGAACCAATCAGGAAACTGGTAATATTCAAGCAGTAATGGACGGAGATTTGGATCCATTCATTAATGCATACCTACAAATGATGGCATAAAATACAAAAATTAATTGAGTAAAGTATATATAAATAGATTAAGCAATTAAATAAAGGTGAAGATATGGCAAGATTAGGAGTAAATAAAGAGTACGCAAAAAGAGTAACAAATCTAGCAATTCCTGTAATAATAGAGATGGTTTTGGGCATGGTGGTATGGATCGTAGATACCGCCATGGTAGGGAGACTAAGCGGAATTGCCCTTAGTGCTGTGGGTCTTGGAGGTCAGTTATTTTTTTCTGCTGTCAATATATTCGCAGCTATAGGCACGGGTGCTACTGCTATAGTTTCTAGACATATAGGAGCAAAGAATCATAAGCGAGGCAATGAATCAGCAGCCCAGGCCCTTCAAATTGCATTGGGGCTGGGGTTGATTATGTTTTTATGTTCTTATTTTCTCTTTGATAAGCTTTTTATATTGTCCAATGCTGAGGCAGAAGTTATAGCATTGGGAACTGATTATGTAAAACTCATATCGGTAGCAGCACTGTTTATGGTACCAGGCTATGTGGCTAGTGCTATCTTGAGAGCAGCTGGGGATACCAGAACCCCTATGATAGGATCAGTTATAATTAATACTATTAATATAGTAGGTGACTATGTCCTTATATTCGGTAAATGGGGCTTCCCCAAATTAGGAGTAGCAGGTGCTGCAATAGCTACTGCGTTGGGACAGATTGTAGGTTTTCTTTATGTTATCCTTTGCCTGTTTAAGGAAACTGGACTCATTCAACTAAAGGCTAGAGACCTTGGTAAGACCAATAAAAAGGATTTTAATCAAATATTAAGGCTTAGTGCTCCAGCCTTTATTAACGAGCTTATGATAAACGGCGGAAGATTGATTTATTCCTTTATGGTTATAGGCCTTGGTACAGTGGCATTTGCTGCAAATCAGATAGCTGTAACTGCCGAATCCTTATCCTACATGCCAACTATAGGCTTTTCAGTAGCAGCCACTACCCTGGTAGGGCAGAGTCTGGGAGCTAATGATAGTGAGCAGGCCCGGGAATACACAAAAACTGCAGCTTTTTTAGGTGCAGCTTTTATGGGATTGGTAGCCATACTGTTTTTGATATTTCCTGCACCTATAGTTAAGTTTTTCAACCATGAAGCAGATATAATCAATGTAGCAGCTTTGTGTATCCGTATCGCTGCCCTAGAACAGATACCCATGGCCTTGTCCATGGTTCTGTCTGGAGCTTTAAAGGGAGCAGGGGATACAAAGGGAACCATGTATATATCCTTGGCCAGCAACTGGCTATTCAGGCTGCCAGCAGCCTATCTTACTGTCTATGTATTCAAATGGTCTGTAGCTGCCCTTTGGTATATGACCGCTATCCAATATGTGATAGAAGCCGCCCTATTTGGAATCAGATTTAAAAGAGGAAAATGGGCAGGTATTGCTATTCAGTAAAAAGTAGATTCTTATTTAATAAAAGGATTAGAAAACTTGCCCGTTTTATTAGGGGCAAGTTTTTGTTACAATATATAAGGATAGTTTAGATATAAAATAAAAAATAATGTTAGTAAGTATTTATAAGCAATATAGAAGAGCAGTATTATAATTTGGTATAGAAAAAGTTGATAGAACTAAATATTAGTTAAGTAATATAGGAGGAGAGCGGTTGAAAAAAACATTTTTATATGAAACCCATTTGCATACTAGGGAAGGTAGCGCTTGTGCCACTGCCTCAGGGCAGGAAATGGTTAGGGCACATATTAAAGCAGGTTATGCAGGAATGATTGTCACCGATCATTTCTTTAACGGAAATACAGCTGTACCCTCTGATCTCCCATGGGAGATTAGGGTGGAGCTATTGTATAAGGGATATGAAAATGCTTTAGAGGAAGCCAGGGGAACAGGTTTTCATGTATTCTTTGGTTGGGAATATTCCTATCATGGTACTGATTTTTTAACCTATGGGCTGGATAAGGATTTTCTATTAGCGCACCCGGATATCTTGGAGTGGAGTCCAGAGGAGTATTTTGATATTGTCCATGAGCATGGTGGATTTATAGTTCATGCCCATCCCTTTAGGGAGGCTTTCTATATTGAAAAAATTAGGCTGTATCCTGATCATGTAGATGCTGTTGAAGTAATAAATTCCAGCCACTTGGATCCCAAATTTGATGAAAGGGCTCTAAAGTATGCCCAGGAGCATTCCCTGCTTCAAACAGCCGGTTCGGACATCCATCATTGGGAGGATCTAAATGGTGCTGGTATGGCCTTTGAGTTTGAAATAAAGTCTATACAGGATTTTATAAAGGCCGTAAAAAGGAAGGATTATACTCTTGTTAAAGGCTTTAACTCAGTTGAATAATTTGTTGGCAAGATATGTAATTTATGATACAATTAGCATAAGATATGGAAAGTTGTGTCGAGAAAGGTGGTATCTTCTAACATGGATACTCAATATGTTATCTTTAGGCTGGGTGAAGAGTTATACGGGGCTAGCATTCATGACGTTCAAGAGATTATCCTTCCCCAACAGCCCACTAGAGTGCCCAATAATCCAGATTTTATAGAGGGAATCATAGATTACAGGAATAAGGTAATACCAGTTCTGGATCTTAAGAAACGATTTAATCTAGGCGAAGCAAAGTATGAAGGACAAGCTAGATTTATTGTTGCTGATGTAAACAACAGCAACGTGGCTTTTGCGGTGGACGAAGTTACTGAGATATTGAGAACTGAGGAGGAAAATATAGAAGAAGCACCTGAGATAACGCGCATAAACAAGGAATATATTACCGGTGCCACCCGTTTAAATGGCAAACTTATAATTTTACTGGAACTATCCAAAGTTTTATCAGTCGAAGAGCAGGATATATTGGAATCAATTAAATAATCTTAAAATATATTCGAAAAATTATATCTGAAATTATATATTTATATAACTTAGATATATTAAAACAACTAAAGTTATGATATAATCCACATTAAATATATTAACGCTGCGTGCAATATTATGTATAATAATTGTGCGCGGCGTATTATTTGTATAAAGGGATGGTAAATTTATGGTACATGCATTTGAAGTTAACAATTATTATATTGCTTTGGATGTAAATAGCGGAAGCATTCATAGCCTAGATGAGATTGCCTATAACATACTAAAGGCTTTTCCCAATGATTTTTCAAGGGAGGCAGTTTTTAAAAAGTTTGAGGATAAATACGATGAGGATACCCTAAATCAGGTTTGTGATGATATTTTATCATTAAAGGAAGAGGGCTTATTGTATTCTCAAGAGCTAGATGAAGAAAGGCTTTTAGCCCAGTTTCATAGGGACACAGGCATAAAAGCATTGTGTCTTCATGTAGCCCATGATTGCAACTTAGCATGTGAGTATTGCTTTGCTTCTAAAGGGGACTATGCCACCCAAAGGAGCCTTATGTCTTATGAGGTTGCATGCAAGGCCTTGGAATTCCTAGCACAAAACTCGGGTACAAGGCGCAATATTGAAGTGGATTTCTTTGGTGGAGAGCCCTTGCTTAACTTTGGTGTAATAAAAAGAGTGGTGGATTATGGCAGGGAGTTGGAGAAGTCAACTAATAAGATATTCCATTTTACCGTAACCACCAACGGAACTATATTAAATCAAGAGATACTGGATTTTATCAATGAAAACATGGACAATATAGTCATTAGTCTGGATGGTAGAAAGTGCATAAACGATGCCATGAGACCGGATCGAAGAAATCACGGTACCTATGACAAGATTGTATCCAATGCCAGAAAGATAGTGGAAAGCAGGGAAGGGAAGCAATACTACATAAGGGGTACCTTTACAGCCAATAACTTAGATTTTGGTAAGGACGTATTTCACATTGCAGACCTAGGATTTAAAGAGGTGTCAGTAGAGCCAGTGGTAGGCAGCGGTGAGCCTTTCCATTTAACCATGGAACATGTTCCAACTATTTTGGAGGAATATGAAAAACTGGCCAGAGATTATTTAGAGTATATCAAAGATGGCAAAGAGTTAAATTACTATCATTTTAATATAAATCTCTATGATGGTCCTTGCATTCATAGGAGAATAGTAGCCTGTGGTGCAGGATATGAGTACCTGGCAGTATCCCCTGAGGGGGATATATACCCCTGCCACCAGTTTGTAGGTCAGCCTGAATTTGTAATGGGCAATGTGTTCAGTGGCATTGAAAATAAAGATCTAGCATCCCAATTTAAAGACTGCAATATCTTTACTAAAGAAGAATGCCGAAGCTGCTGGGCTAAATATTTCTGCTCCGGCGGATGCCATGCCAATGCGTTCTTCTCAAATAAGGACATTAATATACCAAACGAAATAGCCTGCATCATGCAAAAAAAGAGAATCGAGTGCGCCATGATGGTAGCAGTGGCAAAGGCAGGGTTGTAATATAAAAAGGAGCGAGTATCGCTCCTTTTATTTTGGTTTTATAGAGATACTAATTAAAAGAAGGATTAAATGAAAAACGTGTAGAAGTATATCATAAATTAGGATTTAGGTTTAGGAGTGCATTCTCATGAAGCTCATAGATAATATACATAATTTATTAGGAGATGATTTGAAGAAAACTATAAAAAAGAATAGTAAAATATCTATTGCTGCATCATGTTTTTCTATATATGCCTATGAAGCTTTAAAAAAAGAGTTAGAAGGAATAAGTGAACTAAGGTTTATCTTTAATTCACCAACTTTTGTAAAAGATAAAATTGCAAAAGAAAAAAGAGAATTCTATATTCCTAAACTAAATAGGGAAAGAAGTATCTATGGGACAGAGTTTGAGATTAAGCTCAAAAACGAACTTACTCAAAAAGCCATAGCAAGAGAATGCAGTAATTGGATAAAGCAAAAAGTGAGCTTTAAATCTAATAAAACGAATGCATACCTACAAGGTTTTATCAATATTGATAACGGAGATCATAAGAATACATATACTCAAACTGTTGGTTTTACAACAGTAGATTTGGGTTATGAACCAGGAGATAATATTTCTAATATAGTTATAAAGTCAGACGATTATAGTATAACAAAAACTTATTTTGAACTATTTGAACAAGTATGGAATGACAATGAAAAAATGGAAGATGTAACCGCAGAAGTAGTGGACTATATATCTACGGTGTATAAAGAAAATCCACCAGAGTTCATTTATTTTGTAATACTATATAATATATTTAATGAATTTTTAGAAGATATAAATCAGGATTTGTTGCCCAATGAAGCAACAGGCTTTAAGGAAACTGAAATATGGAATAGGTTATACGATTTTCAGAAAGATGCTGTCATAGGCATTATAAATAAATTAAAAAAATATAATGGCTGTATATTAGCTGATAGCGTAGGACTAGGAAAAACTTTTACTGCATTAGGAGTTATAAAATATTATGAGTTAAGAAATAAAAATGTATTAGTATTATGTCCAAAAAAGCTTGCAGAAAATTGGTTAACATATAGGGAGAATTATACTAACAATATTTTGTTTAAGGATAGATTTAACTATACTGTTCTCTATCATACTGATTTATCACGTGACAGTGGCTCTTCTAACGGTA
>CALKWV010000122.1 GCA_938003915.1 uncultured Bacillota bacterium
CGGTCCCTTATATATCTTCTATTTTTTTATTAACAACGCACAACACTCAACATGGCTCGAGCCGCTTGGATTGATGTCTTGGGCTGATTTTCTGCACCTTACGTTTACGGGAACATGTCAATGGGTTTTTGGCTGTTTTTAAAAAAAACCGAGGTTCGTGGGAACATATCAATATGTAGCGATTCATTGTTAATATAAGTTTGCATACAACAATTTAGTTTGAATTCAATCCAAACGTTTTCGTCCCCAATTTTGCTTTTGTTATTTGCTCAAGTTGTATCACTTGTTCGCGCAAAGAAGAATTCGGAAGAACATTCAATATACTAAACTGGAATTTTTTATACCTCACAGGATCATTAGTCAATAAATCAACAAGTATTTTATTCCCCCCATGTTTTGTGTGCACATAGTCGCTCCACCTGCCCCAGATACCGTCTTTACCATAGGCAGAACCTACATATTGTTGCCCATTTGTTGTATCAAGGATTAAATATACTCCATAAACATTCGATAGCATCATTTTCCACTGCCTATTCACATCTGGATTTTTTATTATTTTTTCTAGCTCATCGAACATTAAAATGACATTTTCATATCCCAAAAATGTTTTTGCAAATCCCTTTGGTAAAATTTCAATTACATCTTTATCAAGTTTTTTCTGACACCAAGAAACTGTAGAACTGCCCCAATCGATGACTAACCTTTCTTCTAATTCACTTAATGAATAGTCCCTAATTAAATCATAGAAATAAAAAGGTCCTGCCCCCCAATTTTCTAAAATAATAATAGGATTAAGCACGTCTGGAAGCTTTGAGACTTTCTGCACTTTATTCACTTTATAAACCCCTTGTAAAAGGGCTTTTCTGCCTTCTAATGCACGAAATACAATTATATATTCTGTATCTTTAAAAACATTTGTTTTTTGATATGATTGATATAATTCAAAATGACCTGCTTCAATTATATTTCTGATTTCATTTCTGTCGGTCGTATGCCTAACTACTTTTATTCTATTGTTGGTAAATCCTTTTAGTTGAAGAATGTCAGACAGTTTCACTTCATTAACTCCTTTTAATTATAGTCATTATTATTCGTAGGAATATTGTTGTCACTTAAAAAATTATGAGCACCTTCAAGCGTTTTAGTTGCCTTGAAGTATAGATTATGAATATCACCATAATCTACTTTTTCTTCCCCTTCTCCTTGGTATGGTACACTTATTAAATGCCTTGACAGATCTTGCAGTATTCTATTAGCATCAATTATTTTTAATATATTTCGCTCCTTGAGACCTTCATTGCACAGTTTTTTTACAGCGTCAATATCTTCCTGCAAAGGCTTATAATCCACATACTTCTCAACTCCTGATAATACAGTTACTATCCCAAATAAATTATTTTCATCATAAGCATCCCATCTTGGATGATTCTTATCAATAAGCTCAATATATCTATCATCAGACACAATACTATAAAGCTGTAACGCACTGGACTGGATAGCATGGGAAAAGTTGTGAATTTTGTCTTTAGGAATTTTGCTGTATATTTCAGTCCTTAAATCATACCTTTCTTTTGGTGTCATCGCAGGTTTCAATTGGTATGGATCTATACTTTCAACTAATTGAATAATCTCTTCTTTTGAAAGCATATTTTTATTTTCATGATTATCCCCAGCACTATCTTCATTTGAATCTTTTGCTCCTTTGTCAATATAAATCGGTATCTTCAAGGTATCTCCCGCTTTGATAATGTTAGGGTCAGTAATGTTGTTAATCTCTAGAACTTGTTTGGCATACCATTCATAATTCATTCTGAAATGCTCATTCATAAAGTAAGGGTTGATAACGTCAACCAACGTATCTCCTGATTGAATGGTTATTTCCCGTACCTCTTTTAGCTCCCAGACATCATTCGGGCGGTCAGCAATGCCAATCCCAGAAATTGTAACTACTTTGTCACGATCAAAATATTCTTCGGATGGTATTATCTTTTGCCCATTTTCGACTACATACCAAATGCCGGTAGTTTCGTTAATATACCGTCCTGTATCCTCATCATAAGTATATCCCTCAAGCGGTTCAACCTTTTCCTCAGTTAAGATCTTTCCTCCAGTGTCTACTATAATTTTACTGCCATCCGGTAATGTTTTTTCTCGTGTTTCTTCTACTTCTTCACATCCAACAAGGTTGATCATTGCTAAACATAATACAAGCAGAAAACTTATGAATTTCAACTGAATCACCCCAAGCCACTCTACCTCAAAACATATTTTTATTATGATAAATAGTTAATCTCAAGAATTGTATCCAGTTTTTCCACATTAAACATGGTACTTATGGTCTCCGTAATTGAAAGTTTGTTTATCTTCTCTCTTGCCGGTCCAGTTTCTATTTAGAAAATTCGAAAAACCATTCTATACAGTTGTTCTTGGCTCTTCCATATCATTTTTCTGCAACTTATACTCTCTTCTTGCATTCAGAATTAATAATACATTCGCTACAATTCGGATTATTCGGTCTGCACCAGGTACGCCCAATCTCCCAGCATGAAAAATCTATAATCCCAGGAAACTCAGGATTTAACTCTCTTGCCTTATAGATAATTGAATCTAAATCAGCGTTATTGTCAACCAAACCTGTCCGTCGCATTACTCTTAGAATATGCACATCTGGTGATATGTCAATTGAGTAATAATCAGAAAACGGGATCTTAAATTGTCTGGCAAGAATATTAGCCGCCATTGTGGCAATTTTTTTGCCGCTTCCTTTAAACTGCAAGAATTCATAAACCACTTTTGCGCTACTAGGGTTGTTGCTCCATATTCGCGAAGCATCCCCATTATACTTTACTTTAATATCCTGAACTGCAGAATAAAACACTTCTGCCATTGTATCGTTAAATCTATGCAAGACATTTCTATTAAAAATATTCTTGTACTCTTCAAGTGAAACGCTGGCTAAATCATCAATTTTAAAGCTTCCTATAATCTCCCTTATTCTAAAGGGAATTGACCACGCTCGCTCCGCTTTAATCTGCCTATCCATCAAGCAGGCTAAAACAAAAGCATGGGGCGTGTTTTCAATATCGTTAAGAAATTTATCTTGTTCTATGTCATTAACAAAAGGAATAAGATGTCTTTCTGAATCACTAAATCGTGCTTTTCCTATTGTTACAAGCAAGTGTTCCGCCATATTATCACCTTTCCATAGCTTTTCCTCAAGCTTAGCACTAAACTTTATCTTTTAATCTGATAAGGTTTCCCGGCAGTGCTTCAAACATATCCGGGTAATGCCCGCATCTAGCTCTTATCTGTGTATATTCCGCCTTGTTGCCATCCTTTTTTAAATACAGCTTACGCTTATATATCTCATCGGCAAGTTCAGCAGCATGCATCGTCTTATTCTCTGCCTCTGATAAAACTATTCTCATGGCTTCATGAAGCGTATAATTAGGCATTTCTTGCGTACCAATTCCTGTATCAGCTAAACTGTTTTCATCATATTTTAAGACTATATAAGCCGGTTTATTATCTTTAAGCAGAACAGCTTTTCCGTTTTTCTCAACAACAGAGAATACATGGCCTATATTTGTTTTTAATGAATCAAAAGGAATTAAGCTGTCTATTTTAATATCCATGGTTAACCTCCTCATAACATGTTCTGTATACCCATACTCTATTTGGATAACCTAATTTTTGCTTGAATTTTTAATTTTTCTTTGTCAGAAGGTAAGTTTAAAACATGCATTTTCCTATGACAATTTGGGCAAAGTGCAACAGTGTTTTCAATAGTATCGCTTCCTCCCTCTGAAAGCCATTCTATATGATGGCACTCCAAATAAGGAATACCTTCTTTATTATTGAAGGGAGCCTTTTGTCCACAAAGCTGACATACACCATTGGCTCTTCGTTTAGCGTATTCTGCTACAAATGCATCTCTAACAAAAACATTACTTGTAACACTACGACTACTTACTTTATTACTTTCATTTTGCTCTGCTCGTTCTTTTAATTTATCCAGTGTTAATTTTTCAGCTAGCTTTTCTTTTTCTTTAATATATTTATTAAAGGATGCTTCGGGAATAGTTTGTGAACCGGTTTGTAACTTCAAAGGGAACATCCATACTTTTCTTGGAACACCATCTTCACCTTTTTGTATTTCTTGATAAGGGCTGCCTGCCAAGGATACAAGTCCACGATATATGTATTCTGTAGGTACCAGTACTTCGAACAGATGAACTTCCACACCATTTCTATCAGATTCTGCTAGTGTTTTATTCTGCATAAAATTCAGGTCTTGGTCCCCATTTTTACCCATGCCCGTATAATGTAAAACATCTCCAAACCATTTGTCTTCATACAAACCTTTTGTATGATCAGATATTATAACTAGGGAATTGGTTGCTTTTGACCGGCGCATTCCCCCCATATTTCCGCACTTAAACTCAGCTATAATATCCGAATGGGTTACAATTTGTCCAATCTTAAATTTGCAAAAACTTCTCATGATAATCCTCCATTACCTTTTTAGCAATCAGAATATCTGCTGGTAAAAGTTCAAATTTTAGTAAATCATTTATTTTAACCCACTTAAACTTATCATGAACAGATATCTGAATTGTCCCGTCAGTTATTGTACAATAATAGGCAATTAGATAAATGTTTATATTACCGTAATCGTGAGTTACCTCAGTACAAAATTTATCAATAGAAACATTGATATTAAGTTCCTCTTTAAGTTCTCTAGTAAGGCAATCTTCGGGGGTTTCGTCAGCTTCAATTTTCCCACCTGGAAATTCCCATCCTCCAGCGAAATTTTCTTTTGGTGCACGTCTAGTAATTAGAACCTTATCATTATCTGTAATAACTCCTGCTGCGACTCTAATTCTTTTCATAACTTACACCTCTTCTATCTCTTCAAAGTTGCTATTTTTACTCTCCAATTTAATATAAAACCTTGCCAAACATGTTAGGTAGCACTCACTCCTTGAACTTATCTGGATATATGCCATATATATATGCCATAATTAACCACTTTGCTACAATTATATAATACAAAAATTTATTTGTCTATATATTTGTTTATATATTTATATAAAAAGAAATGCCGCCAATTAAGAAGGTTTCCTCCTCAACTGGCGGCAATCTTATTACAATCTTATAGATTCACTTCTATTTCTAACCCAGACTTAAACTCAACCACTAACCTATCATCATATACAATCACTTTTTCAATCAGTTTTCTGACCAGTTTATCATCAAACTCCGTAATATCACCCGTTTGCGTATTAAGGAAGTCCGTCATCTCAGCAATCCGATCCCTTTTATCTTGACGGAGAGCGTTTCTCGAAAGTGTTTCTTGCCTTAAGTCCCGCAAACGGTAAATCTCGTTGACAATATTATCGTATGCTTCCTTTGAATTTGCCTTTTGGATCAAATCGGTTT
>CALKWV010000123.1 GCA_938003915.1 uncultured Bacillota bacterium
GAAGCATAGTTGGATTTTTGGCTCAACGATATAATATGTTGTGGGGAATTCCTATAGCCTTTATTATATTCCAACTGATTAGATATGGGGAAAGAATATGGCGCAAACAATAAGTATTGTAACTAATATTATTCTTCTGACAGTGGCTTTTTGTCTTCTGATTTTTGGCATATCCAAAGCCCATAAAAGACATTAACTGAAGGTTGAGTTTACTACGTGTGAATGTCAAGTATCTTTTTACAATTTTCGGTCAATAACAAATTACATCTAATTATTGCTAAAAATGTTTTTTGCGATGTTTCAAATTGTAAATGTCATCATCCAAATTTAAAACCTTTGATGAAGATAAACAGGAACGTATTCTTGGCAATATTGTACCCAATAGTCTCCAAATGCTCCAACAGGTGGAATGGTTGACAAAATTCTATCGGTGGGATGAAGCTCGTAGAAGCAAAGACGGACATTCCAGACAATGATTTATCTAGACATTGGAATTGAAGAAGTGTTTTCTCCGTCAAAGACGCTTTAAGAGGTGGAGTGGTGTTTTTGTGATATTTCAGTCTATTACAGAAGATTTATTAGATATTGTACTGGAAATTATTAATTCAAATACTCATTATAATATTCTTGAAAACGGTGTTCCTTCAAGAACAATAGAAGAGGTGAAAAATGAGTTTCTTAACCAGAATACCGAGAGCTATCTTATATTTCTGGAGAATAAGTATATAGGAATTATTGACTTTCTTAAAAATAATCCTAATGACAATTGTCCCTGGATAGGTTTACTCATGATTCATAGAGAATATCACTGTAAAGGGTATGGTAAAATGGCATATAATTTGTTTGAGGAAAAGCTAAAACAGCAGAGCTTTAGCAAGGTTAGAATTGGAATACTACAAGAAAACAAGATAGCCAAGGAATTTTGGACTTCATTAGGATTTAAGTTTTACGCATATAAGCAGTGGAAGGACAAGACAATTGAATGTTTTGAAAAACAGTTGATATAAGAGAGAAACAGGTCAATAGGTTAAGCAGTTAAATAGAATTGTTACTATGTATTTGTTATTACAATTGAAGTTTGTATAGTTACAAGATTATATTGCTAAATAAGACATACAAACAATGATTCTATTATAAAAAGATTTTTATGTTGAGGTATTAATATGAAAATCTACTCCATTGCAGATATACCACAAAATAAAGTAATAGAGTTTTTTAAGTTCCATTGGGGAAGTACAAAAATGGTTATTTCCAGTGGAGTTTATGATTGCAGTGAATTAGATGGTTTTGCAGTTCTAAATGAAGAAGGAGATATTATTGGCTTAGTTACATATATTATCAGAGATAACGAATGTGAAATAATATCCTTAGATAGTATTTTAGAAGGAAAAGGAATAGGAACATCTCTAATTAATGAAGTTGAAAATGTTGCTGTTAAGAATAATTGTAAACTCATCAAAGTAATAACAACAAACGATAATTTATTGGCTTTAAGGTTTTATCAAAAACGTGGATTTGTTCTATGGCGGATTATAAATAATGCAATTGAGAAAGCAAGAGAGATAAAACCAGAGATACCCTTAATTGGTAATGATGGCATACCAATTCGAGATGAAATTGAATTAGTAAAGCTTTTAAGCTAATGTAAAATTAAAATAATTATGGAGGATACTATGAGAAGAAAGGATCGTGAAGTTACGGATATAAATGAGATTCTAAAAATTGTAGACAAGGCAAAGATTCTTCAGCTTGGCTTATTTGATGATGAGTATCCATATATTGTTCCACTGCATTACGGTTATGAGTACAAAGATGGTAACCTAATTTTCTATATGCACTGTGCTAAAGAAGGACATAAATTGGACTTGATTCGAAATAATCATAATGTTTGTGTTGAGTTGGAATGTGATGTTGAATTGATTTCAGGAGAGGATATTCCATGTAAATACGGCTCAACCTTTGCTTCAGTTATTGGAAAAGGACATGCAGAAATATTGGAAGATGAACAAGAAAAGATTACAGGTCTTAAATTGCTTATGAAGAATCAGACTGGAAGGGATTTTGAAATTGATGAAAGAATGGCAAATACAGTTGGGGTGATTAAGGTTACTGTACATTCTTTTACTGCAAAAGCCAATCAAAGGATTAGACAATAACTTTTGTAGAAATTTAGTGAAAAAGCGGGCAATTATCCATAGCCCGCTTGAAATTTAATTAGGGGTTTACTCTACATAGATCATCTTTCGGGTCATACCACCATCCACAATAAGGTTGATACCTGTGACGAAATCATTTTCTTTATCAGTTAAATAAAGACAAGCCCTGGCAATATCCTCTGGTTTTCCTACTCTCCTAGATAGATGCTGTTCATGATCAATTGGCCTTAGCTGAGAATAATCTCCTGTTTCAATCCAACCGGGAGATATACAGTTAACTGTAATTTTATCTTTGCTTAAGGATGCTGCAAGGGCATGGGTAAGAGCGACAATTCCACCTTTGGAAGCAGCGTATGCGTCGGATTTAGGTTCAGACATAATTGCTCTGGTGGAGGCAATGTTGACAATGGAGCCGCCATCCTTATTTTTACGCATATATTTTGCTGCTTCACGGGAGCATAGGAAGACACTTCTCAAATTTGTATTTAGCAAATCATCCCATTCTTCTAAGGTTAAATCATAAGGGGATTTAAATAGTCCTTTTCCTGCATTGTTGATTAAAATGTCAATATGATCGTATGTTTGGAAGGCAGTGTCCATTAACCGAACAATATCTGCCTCTTGTCGGACATCGGTTGGGACAAAAATTACACTTCCCCCTTTTTCTTTAATTAGTGAAACTGTTTCCGTACCAGCTTTTTCGTCGATATCGGCTACAACAACATTAGCTCCTTTCAAGGCATACTGTAAAGCAATTCCTTTCCCAATGCCATTGGCAGCCCCAGTTATAATTACTGTTTTATTTGAAAAATCCAAGCTATCACATCCCTTTGAATTTATTCTTTAATATTAATATAACATTAAATAGGATTAATAGTATTGTTTTGTCTTAATATAGTTTTGATTTGAAAATGTAAAGCTCAATTTTATTGGATTTGCTGAATTACATCTAATCTAGGATGATATTATAATATAATTAAAAATACTTGAATTTTGATAGGGGGATAAATATGAAATATGTTGTTGCCATCAATGCTAGTCCGCGTACTAATTGGAATACAGCCCAATTAGTGGAGGCTGCTGCTAAGGGAGCTCAGGAAGCTGGCGCTACTGCTGAAATCATCCATCTTTACAAATTGGCGCCTTTTAGAGGGTGTATTTCTTGTTTTAGGTGTAAACTACCTGAGACTTTTGGGAAATGTGTACTTAAGGATGGTTTAACAGAAGTATTGGACAAGATTCGCAAGGCAGATGCTCTTATTCTTGGTTCGCCAAATTATTTGGGTAATTTGTCAGCAGGTTTTAGAGCTCTTTATGAGAGGCTAGTTTTCCAGTCTTTGACCTATAACAAAGAACGCCCCAATTGTAATGAACATATGATTCCAGTTTTACTCATCCATACTAGTAATTGTGATGAAAGCTTTTATGATAAAGTAGGTTATACCACCTTGTTGGAAAATTATAAGCGAATGTTAGAACGCCATGTTGGACCAACAAAGATAATGATTTATGGAAATACATTACAGGTAGATGATTATAGCAAGTACGACTGGACCATTTTTGATCCAAATGAGAAAAAAGCCCGACATGAAGAGGTATTCCCCATAAAATTAAAAGAAGCTTATGAGTTAGGAGCTGGGCTTATTTAATGAGGTAGGATAAAAAATCCTACCTCATCTATAATCCAGATCATACCACTTGGAATATATAAAATTTAAGATAATCCGTTTCTGGAACATTCCATAGTATAGGATGGTCAGGAGCTTGTTGACGGGCTTCAATTTGTCTTAAGGACACGGAAGCATCCTCTGCAGCCTTTGCCAGTACTTTGCGGAATAGCTCATCTGTCATGAAGTGGCTGCAACTGCAGGTGGCAAGATATCCACCTCGAGGAAGTAATTTCATAGCTCTAAAGTTAATCTCCTTATATCCTCGAGCAGCAGACTGCACTGTCTTACGGGACTTGGTAAAGGCCGGTGGATCAAGGATGATAAAGTCGTAGTCTCGACATTTCTGTTCTGCTAGTCTTGTTAGCAAATCAAATACGTCCTCGCAGAGGAAATCCATCTTTCCTTCTAGACCATTGCGTAAGGCATTTTCCTTTGCCATGTCAAGGGCTGATTGGGATATATCTACGCAGGTTACATGTTCTGCCCCGCCTAATGCTGCATTAAGTCCAAAGGAGCCTGTATGGGTAAAGCAATCTAGCACCCGCTTGCCCTTAGCAATACGGGCTACAGCTGCCCTATTATACTTTTGGTCCAAGAAAAAGCCTGTTTTTTGCCCGTTTTCTACATCTACCAGATATTTTATGCCATTTTCACATATCTCCGTTATGGGGGATTCAGGTACAGGGATATCATCCAGCTGGTACCAACCTTTATATTCTGGTAAGCCTTCCTTTGCACGAAGGGCAATATCATTGCGCTCATATATACCTGTAATGGTTTCGCCTATTTCAGTAAGTACTTCCCAAAGGGCACGGTAAACTATATCCTTGACAAGTTCCATGCCTAGACAGGTAATCTGTACGGATAGAATACTGCCATATCGATCCACTGTTAGTCCTGGCATCTGATCGGCCTCACCATGAATCAAGCGGCAACAGGTAAAGTCACTACCTGGCATAACGGCTTTGCGGTAACGGATAGCATATTCCACACGGCGACGCCAAAAGCGAGCATCAAACACATCGTTGGCATTGCGTGAAATGAGTCGACCGGTAATCTTACTAGTGCTGTTGTAAAAGCCTGTACCCATGAAGGAGTTTTTAGCAAACACATCTACCAATTCACCGTTTTTGGGGTCCCCTTCTATTTCGAGAATTTCTTCTCCGTATATCCATGGATGACCATTCTGAATACTTCGTTTTGCTTTAGAGGTTATCATAACTTTGGGATACTGCCGTTTCTGCTTCATTTGGGTCTCCTTTCTAAATGGATTGTATCTTGTTGATTGTAGCACATTTCAATTTTGCCTTCAACAAGGCATTATGTATTCCAACCGGGTATGCTGCTTGTCTTAATAGCACGGAAGAGTCGTTCCTTAAGTCCAGGATTTTCAATTTGTATGGTTTTTATTAAGTTCTTTACATATTGACGCTTGGTATAGCCATCAATTGGACATAGATTTTTAACTACTGGCAGATTGTATTTATTGCAAAATCCCTTTATATCTGCTTCTTTTACATATATTAGTGGCCTGATTAAGGTTATGTTTGATTTATCAAGGTGTGTGACAGGAGAAAAGCAGTTGAATCTGCCTTCGTAAATTAAAGACATCATCATAGTTTCTATCACATCATCTAAATGATGGGCATATGCTTTTTTATTGCAGCCAAGCTCCTTTGCTTTGGTATTAAATGCACCTTTGCGCATTTTAGCGCAGAGGGAACAGGGATTAGTCTCCTTTCGGTGGGAAAAAACAATATCAGCTATTTCTGTTTCTACTATTGTGTAATTAACTTTAAGCTCTTTACAGAGCTTATGAACTGGCGAAAAATCCATACCCTTAAAGCCTAAGCTGACAGTTATTGCTTCAATATCAAACTTTTTTGGATAAAACCGCTTTAGGTGAGATAGAGCATACAACAGCGTTAAGCTGTCCTTGCCACCAGAGACTCCAATGGCAATTTTATCCCCATCGTCAATCATTTTATAATCGTCAATTGCTTTGCGGGTATAACTAAGCAGCCTTTGTAACTTCATAAAATCCTACCTTTCTAAATAGTTTATATAAATTGGAGCTAAATTATCCCCGTTTATTCCCTTTTGAAGTTAATAGATATTATAACATATCTGTTTTCACCATAAAATATCTCTTAAACTAACACAATTGGATGTAAATTTATTAGGAACTTTAAAAATTGTAAGTAGGTAAAAATATGATTTCTATTTGGACTTGACATGTAAGTTAATAAGTGCTACCATGTAAAACAGCAAGGGGTTCGCTTATATTGAAAAGTTAATAAGTTGCGGGGGGACTCATTTGAGTTGAGAAGGTAAAACCTGACCCTTTGAACCTGTCAGTTAATACTGTCGTAGGGAAGCAACTTACTTTATTATGAATATTTTATTAAGAATAATGAAGAAATGCGTTCCTTATGAGAGGAGCGCATTTTTAAATTGCTTGCCTATTTGGGCAAGCATTTTTCATATTACTATTTTTAAAGAAAAGGAGGGAATGGATAAGGGTAAATGATTAAAAGAGAGATTCAAGAAAAGATCATTCAAGCAGTTGAAGCTGTAAAGGAAAGGAATCCACTGGTAGGGTCAATTACAAACATGGTGACCATTAATCTTGTAGCTAATGCCCAGCTAGCCGTTGGAGGCTCTGCAGCTATGGTTTACTTATCGGAAGAAGGTGAATTTTTAGCAAAGGCTGGACAATCTATGTATATAAACATGGGAACGCTTTTGCCAGTCCATGAGAGGGCTTTGCCCCATGTGGCAAAAGTACTGCATGATACAGGCACTCCATGGGTACTGGATCCGGTTGCTGTAGGAATTGGCTCTATGCGAACTC
>CALKWV010000124.1 GCA_938003915.1 uncultured Bacillota bacterium
TATCACCTTTTTCACAGATATTTTCTTCTTTCCTATGATAGATAATCTAGCCATCAAATATATTTTTTATTCCATAAAAAAATCGCCCTATTTAGGGCGATTTTATGTATGTACTTTGAAACTTATTTGCCTGCTGCAATTCGTACCATTGCTTGATGATCTGGATCTTCTTTATTTCTTATATGAGTTCTGCTTTTATAAAAATGTATACAAACATGACCATCCATGCCATTATTGGGTACCCTATCAAAAGCATGAGGCATACCGTGCATAGAAGCTGCGATTCTGACTCCACTTACTTCTACTATAACAGGCCGCCTGTCCCAGCTCCATCCTCCCCATATGGATTTTATGGTCTTAGCATCTTCGGAAGTAACAGGTTCAGAATCAGCATGATATATACCACCTGTTCTCTTCATTCTAAAGGATCTGCCTGTATAAACATCTGTCACCTTTGCTACTGCTCCCCTGGAGAATAAGTACTGCCCTTGGGAGAACCAGTCTACCATTATACCCATAGATGAGACACCACCCCTAGAGGCAGGCATAAATTCACTAGCCTTGGTAGGCATAACAGTATGGCGTTTTGCACTGCTGCTATATAATACTTTTTTGGTCTCAGGTCCCACCGTTCCATCCACAGCTAGTCCATTTTTCTCTTGAAACAAAACTACAGCATTGCGGGTAGCTTCACCATAATAACCTGTTACCTTATAATTAAAGTATCCCAAATCTCTAAGCCTCATTTGAAGGTTGACTACTTCCTGCCCTTGGCTTTTTATCTTTAGGATTTCTGACGGATCTATATCTTCATTAGTAGAACCTTCAACAGTTGAGCTAGTATCTGCTAATATATATCCAAAAGGTAATATTGAAAGAAAAATTAATATCATTAAACAGGGAAAAATTTTCTTAAACATAATTACCTCCTAGGTCTCAATGAACTACCTATATTTTACCATATCTAAACAAAAAATGCATTAGTTTCTTACAAAATTGTTAAGATCACTTTACAATATTGTTGTAATCTTTTCAATAGTTAATACAATCTTAACTATAATGTATATTTTCACCAAACAATATCTATTTATTCCATAATAGTAGTTTTGCTTTTAACAAATAAAAAAACACAGATTAAACAATCTGTGTTTTTCTGGTGCGGATGGTGGGACTCGAACCCACACGATATAGCTATCATACGGCCCTCAACCGTACGCGTCTGCCAATTCCGCCACATCCGCAAATATTGATTTGTTACATCTAAGCTGCTGTAACAAATCATATTATAATATCTTGTAGCATTTCTGTCAAGCTTTGAAAAAATTTTTTGTAGTTATTCTATGATAATGTCATATTGAATTTATTCTGATAAAATGTCATGTATGAGGAAGGAGTTATTCAATATGACTCAAAAAGAAATAACTCGTCTTAGAGTCATCAATCAAACTATCGATAAGGTAATAACCATCA
>CALKWV010000125.1 GCA_938003915.1 uncultured Bacillota bacterium
TTTGTATAAGGAGTTACGGAACAATTTAGTGTTAATAATAATCACTTCCTAATGGTATTTAAAAATTTTAATAATACTAATTATATACCATTGATAAAATATTCGCAATCTTTTCCCATGTTATCAAAAGAAGAAGTTAAGGGCAAGAATTTTATAAGTAAGTAACTAGATGAAGAGAAAGGATATGAAAAATGTTTGGATTTTCTCAGCCAATATCCAAATCCATGGTCCTTGGATTTATTGTGGATATATTCTCGAGCTCCAGCTTTTTGTCAGATTTTGTTTATAGCAACTAAATGCTTTTGAAATTTATCAGTAGTTTCAAATATGTTATTACTAAATATCATCTGTAATTTATACCAAAAGTATGGTAAAATTTAATTTAACATAATAATTTACCACCATATTTATAGTGCCTATTTCTATCATACTTGCTGCAGAATCTAGTCATTTCTAGAATTGGTTGAATTTTATTAATTAGTGTAATAGTTGTTTTCATAGCTATTAAATGGGGAGAGAAAGGTGAAGCTTAGTATTAAGCGACCCATTATTTGGGTAACTGTTGCATATATCATAGGAATATTAATAGCTGTTTATATGAAATGGGAGCTTAGATATTTTTATATAGTACTTATTCCTTTAGTTTTTCTTGGTGGAGCTGCGGTAAAACAAAAATGGAAGGGACTATATTTAGTATTATTTTTCTTCTTATTTATCCTAATAGGTATTGCTAATACCTACTTACACAATAAATCAGATACTCAGCTTGATGATTTAATTGGACAAGTTGTCAATGCTTATGGTCAAGTAGGGGAAATAGTAAGCAGTACTGACTCAAAGATATCCTTTGTTTTATATACCCGTAGAATAAGCCATATTGACAAAGAGTATCCATATAAGGGTAAGATTAGAGTAAGCATTTATCAATATTCGCAAAAGGATAGCCATACACCAATTAATATAGGAGATTGGGTAGAGCTAAGGGGTATAATAGAAAAGCCTCAGGGGATGAGAAATCCCAAAGGCTTTGATTATAGAGCCTATTTGGCTCGTCGAGGCATTTATTATACCATAGGCACGGCAAGTAGAAATATTTTATCTATTAATTCGGGAAACTTGCCTTGGTTCAGGTCTTGGATAGAATCCATAAGGGGCTATATGGAAGGCGTTTTGGATAGATATGTAGGAGGTAGGGGATCAAGGCTCATGAAGGCTATGATTATAGGTCAAAGATGGAGCCTGCCTTCAGAGCTAAGGAAGGAGTTTTCCATTACAGGTATTGCCCATATCCTAGCCATATCCGGGCTTCATGTGGGATTTGTGGTGTTGCTATTATCATGGTTATGTAAAGGATTAAAGCTTTCACCCCAGGCTACTTTTTTTATTCAAGGGATAGCTCTTGGATTTTATTGTATAGTAGTGGGGGGAAGCTCATCGGTAGTAAGAGCCACTGTTATGGCTCTTATACTTCTAGGAGGTAAAGCCGTTGGCAGAAAACCCGATCCTTTAAACAGCATATCAATAGCAGCCTTTATTATTTTACTTTTTAAGCCTTTGGAATTGTTTGAAGTAGGATTTCAACTTTCATTTTTGGCGGTAGCTGGAATTGCCCTATTTAACGAGCAATTATCCTCTAAACTATCCAGGCTGGACAAGCTTCCTTTAAAACTAGGAGAGGCTATAGCTGTTATGCTAGCTGCACAGCTAGGAGTATGGCCTTTGATAGCCTATTACTTCAACACTTTTTCTATAATCAGTTTTATAGCCAATCTAATTTTAGTTCCTATAGCTGGGGTTATTGTAATTCTAGGTTTAATAATTGTCTTGGTGGCAGCAGTTTTTCCACTGTTAGGGCAGCTTATAGGCTGGTGGCTATGGCTGCTGTGTGAATTTTTAATAGAAGTAAATAAGGGGCTGTCAAGTTTCCCCTGGTCAAGCATACCAGTAGTATCCCCTGGACCATTATTTATGCTGGCCTATTATTTTATACTTTTAATCTTATCTTCGGAACGGCCTTTGTGGGTAAGGAGACCCTGGCGCATAAGTTTAATTTTGACATTGGGGGTATTGTTGTTATCCATAATAAAGCCTATTGTAGATAATCAGTTTAAGGTTATCTTTGTTGACGTTGGTCAGGGAGATTGCATATACATCAAAACTCCTGATGAAAAACATATATTAGTGGATGGAGGAGGAAGACCTGAGGGAGTAGGGGATTTTGACGTAGGTGCTGAAATTGTTGTCCCCTTTTTATTAAAAAACGGTGTGAGAAAGCTTGATCTTGTGGTCATGTCCCATGGACACGATGATCATATGAGAGGACTTATACCTGTGATAAAGGAAATAAAAGTGGATGCCTTCATGGAGTTTCCCCCAAAGCAGCCTTCTGAAAGCTATAAGGAGTTAAAGAAATTGATAAGCAATAAGGATATTAAGTGCATTCATGCCATAGGCGGACAAAGCTATAGGGTGGGCAAATATGTCTTTATGGATATTATTTACCCTAGTTCCGATGCTGAAGTGGTAGATAGCTTATATGCCGAAAATGAGAATAACCTATCCCTGGTAATGAGAGTGCGGTGTCAGCAGGCCAGTATAATGTTAACAGGGGATATTGAAGAGGGAGTGGAATCCTATTTATCAAGTTTTTGGGAAGATCCTGTATCCATATTAAAGGTAGCTCATCATGGCAGTAATAGCTCTTCTACAGATAAATGGCTAGACGTTATAAGACCGCGAATTGCTGTAATCCAATCAGGAAAAAATAATTTTGGTCATCCCCACCCTCAGGTTATAGAGAGATTAGAGAAATATGGTGCCACAGTTTACAGGAATGATGAAAGCGGCGCTATAATCTGTGTTTATAATAGGGGAAAATGGCGTATAAATACAATAAATAATAAAGGAAAAAGGATAAGCTATGATAGCTGTGATAGCAAATATTATACTGCTATGATAAAATAATTTTTACCATGTTATATGATAAAGGAAGGAGTTTAGATAATGAAGAGGTACCAAAACAAAGAATGGCAAGACAGCATGCGTATTACTTTTGACTTTAATAATATGATGTCAGATTTTGTGGGAGAACAAGGTATTGATTGGGAAGAAATAGAAGCATTAGAGCCTACTCTAAAGAAAGCTGCTGCAGCTTTGGCAGAAAAGAGAGAGTCAGGGCAGATGGAATGGCGAGAACTCCCATATAATCAACAAGAGGTAGTTAAGGATATTTTAGAGACTGCTGCTCAAATTAAGGAGAAGTTTGATAACTTCGTTGTTCTGGGAATTGGTGGATCGGCTTTGGGACCAATTGCAGTACAGCAAGCCCTTAACCATATGTTTTATAATGAACTGCCAAAGGAAAAGAGAGCTGGCTGCCCTAGATTTTATGTAGTAGATAATGTAGATCCTGAACGTATGGAAGGTCTATTTGATATTATTGATATAGAAAAGACTGTTTTTAACGTAATTACAAAATCCGGAAGCACCTCTGAGACCATGGCACAGTTTCTTATAATAACAGATTTATTAAAGACCAAGTTAGGTGACAAATATAAGGAGCACATAATAGCTACCACCGACAGAGAAAAGGGTAACCTTATAAAGATCGCACGTCAAGAAGGATTTAAGACCTATTATATTCCAGAAGGTGTAGGAGGAAGATTTTCTGAGCTAAGCCCTGTGGGACTTTTGCCTGCTGCAGTTTGTGGCATTGATATAGAAGAGATGTTGGCGGGAGCTGCTTACATGGATAAGATAGTAAGCCAGTCCGATCCATATAAGAATCCTGCATACATGGCTGCCACCCTGCAGTATTTGGCTATGAAGGCAGGCAAGAATATTTCGGTGATGATGCCATATGCTGATTCCCTAAAATATATGGCTGACTGGTATGCACAGCTATGGGCGGAAAGTCTGGGTAAAAGATATGATCTTGAGGGCAACGAGGTGTTTGTAGGTCAAACTCCTGTCAAAGCCTTGGGTGTAACAGATCAACATTCCCAAATACAGCTGTATACAGAAGGACCTTTTGATAAAGTAGTAACCTTCCTAGGAGTGAGGGAATACAGGACTAAGGTAGATATTCCTAAGGGGTATGAAGATATTCCAGCAGTTTCTTTCCTGGGCGGACATACTTTAAATGAGCTTATCCATGCAGAACAAATGGCTACAGAGTATGCCCTTTTAAAGGCCAATCGGCTTAATAGAACCATAACCTTGCCAGAGGTTAATGCCTTTACTGTGGGACAGCTCCTATACTTTATGGAGGTAGAGACCGCTTTTGCAGGAGAGCTTCTCAACATAAATGCCTTTGACCAGCCTGGGGTAGAGGAAGGCAAAAATGCTACCTATGCCTTGCTTGGACGACCAGGCTATGAAGAAAAGAAGGCAGAGCTTGATGCAAGACCAAAGAAAAAGGATAAATATATATTGTAAAATATTAATAGCAGTAAAGGAATGGTTCATAGGCAGAGTGAACCATTCCTTTTATTTTTGAAACATTGATAATCATATTATTATATTACTAAATTACCTAATTTGGTAATTTACCGAGTAAATAAATCATATAGTATTTTGAAGGCATTTTAGGGCTGCATTATAAAAAAGAGCGGGGTGGAAAGGTTTGGAGGTATATGAAGTACCAATTGTTCCTCTTATCATTGGGTTGGTGGAACTACTAAAGAGTCTTGGGCTGCCCAATAAATTTTCTGCTTTGGCTTCAGTTTTGCTAGGTGTATTAATAGGCGTTTTCTTTCTATATCCTACAAATATTCCAGAAGGAGTCATTACCGGCTTATCTTTGGGGCTGGCAGCATCAGGTTTATATTCAGCCACAAAAAATACTGTAGAGGGCGTCAAAAATATGAGGATATCCGGGAATAAATAAAATAGTATATGAACAGATCCTTCTGCCTAGGAATAAAATAGTATCAGTCCCTTAGTCTCGAGAGGAGGTTAGATACTATGATATATTCTAGGCATAATTCTTCTAATTTAAATGCTAGGGTAGTAGCCCATATTCAAGGAGGTCCTCTGGCACCTGATATCAACGGTATTGCCTGGTTTAGGGATGTTTGTGGTATGGGAACCCAGGTATGTATAGAGGTAACGGGTCTTCCACCCTACAGACCTGCTAGCAATGGCAATGCTCCCATAGGACCACTGGGTTTTCATATCCATGAATGCGGAAACTGTGATATAGGTGATCCCCAGGATCCTTTTCAACAAGCGGGCGGTCACTGGAATCCTACTCATCAGCCCCATGGTAATCATGCAGGGGATTTTCCTGTTTTATTTTCCAATAATGGATATGCCCATATGTGCTTTTATACCAATAAGTTTAGGCCTAGGGATGTAGTAGGAAAATCCATAATAATTCATCAAAATCCTGATGATTATAGAACCCAGCCATCAGGTAATAGCGGCAAGCGCTTGGCATGTGGCGTTATTGTTGAAGTATAATGGGCTAACACAAAAAAGTCCTCCACTTAGGGAGGACTTTATTAAAATTAATAGGTTTCTTTGAAGAGTTGGAAGTGCTCTTGTTTATGTAGGCAGGTGGGGCAAACTTCGGGAGCTTTTGGCCCTTTATGTATATATCCGCATTTTCTGCAGATCCATTGTACTTCTTCGTCTTTTTGGAACACTTTACCGTTCTTAACATTCTCGGCAAGCTTGTTGAATCTTACCTCATGGTTTACCTCTGCCTTAGCAATCATAGTAAAGGCGTTAGCGATTTCTGGGAAACCTTCTTCTTTAGCTACTTCAGCGAAAGCAGGATATAGATCTGACCATTCTTCATGCTCTCCAGCTGCAGCAGCTTTTAGGTTTTCGTAAGTATCACCTAGAGCGATAGGATAATCAGCGGTAATCTCTAAAGAAGTGGGAAGTTCGCCTTCAAGTCCTTCTACGAGGAACTTAAAGAATCTGTTAGCGTGAATTCTTTCGTTGTCAGCAGTCTCAAGGAAAATTTCTTCAATTTGCTTGTAGCCTTCTTTTCCAGCTACACTAGCATACATAAAGTATCTGTTGCGTGCTTGAGACTCTCCTGCAAAAGCTTTTAATAAGTTCTCAGCAGTTTTTGTTCCTTTTAGACTCTTCATATCTATCTTCCTCCATTTTTATATTGTATTAGCACTCACCTTATTATATACCCTTTTTCCCTATTTATGAAACATAAATTAGGTAAATTTTTATCAAATGTAACTATGTTACCATATATCTACACAAAATTACTAATTCCCCTTGATTTTGCATTGGAATATGGGTAGACTAAGGATAAGATAAGAGAGGGAATGGTATGAATTATACAGTACTAATGGATAAATATTTGAAAAAATATTTTGGATATGATGATTTTCTTTTATCTCAAAAGAAAGTGATTCAAAGTATTTTAGAGGGTAAAAATACCCTGGCAATATTTCCTACAGGCGGCGGGAAATCCCTTTGTTATCAGCTGCCTGCTCTAATTTTGCCCGGTACTACTATAGTAATTTCTCCTCTTATCTCCTTAATGAAGGATCAAGTAGATGAGCTTAGGCAACGCAATATTAACGCTGCATATATAAGTAGCCTACTACCCGACAGAAAGATAACAGAAATAATCCACAAAATGAAAAGAGGGCAATACAAGATTGTTTATATAGCCCCGGAGAGATTCTATTCTCAGCATTTCCTGGAAGCTTTGAAGGAGGTTCATGTGCCTTTTGTAGCTGTAGATGAAGCTCATTGTATATCCCAATGGGGTCATAATTTTCGGCCTGCCTACTTAAAGATAAAGGAACAAGTACAGCATATGGGGTATCCAATAATAGCTGCCTTTACAGCAACGGCTACCAAGCGAGTCCAACAGGATATAATGAGGCTACTGGGCATTGAAGGGAAATGCAATATTTTTATTGAAAGTTTTGATAGGCCTAACTTGCATTTTAAGGTGGAAGAGTGCGCAGATAAAAAGCTATTTATCTTAAAATATATTCGAAAGAACAAGCATAAATCAGGTATTATATACGCTGTAACACGTGCCAGTGTAGAGGAGCTATGGTACTTTTTGAAACATAGGGGAATTGCAGCAGGCATGTACCACGCTGGCTTGGATAGCGTTACCCGCAATAACGCCCAAGAGGCTTTTTTAAAGGATGAAATAAAGGTTATGGTAGCCACCAATGCCTTTGGTATGGGTATAAATAAAAGCGATGTTAGATATATAATTCATTGCAACATGCCAAAAAGTATGGAGAATTACTATCAGGAGGCTGGGCGGGCAGGGAGAGACGGTAAAAAATCTAGCTGTATACTTTTACACTCTAAAAAGGATTATGACCTTAATCGTTTTATGATAGATGGCAATTATCCTCCTGTAGCCTTGGTGGAAAGGCTATATAAGCGTATAAAAGCTAAGGGAGAGAAGGGGATTCCCCAACAGCTCCTAATTAGGAGTAAGACTATTGATGAGCATGTACTTCAAAGTGCTCTTAGAAAGTTATATGAGTACGACTATGTCAAGATAGAAGATGGCATAGTGTACTCAATAGATGATAGGGAATTTGAACTTACCCAGCAGGAAATAGATTGGCATAAAAAGATAGAGCTTGACAGGCTAGATGCTATGGAGGAATACAGCAAAGGTAAAAAATGTCTAAGGCGTTTTATACTGGAATATTTCAATGAGCAAGCCCAATTTGAAAAATGCGGAAACTGCAGTGTGTGCAATAAAGTGCAAAAGAACTTGTCTCAAAAGGCCTTAGACAAAATCCTGGAAGATATATTTGGCAGCTCCTAAACCTCCAAGCTGTTATACTTTTTATTGGCCAAAATCAATAATCCATAAAAGCTGGGTATTGATAATATAACAATAATCAAAGTCAAAATTCCGTATATCCAGAACTCGGAAATTCCTTTTAGAATTAATAATACGGATATTCCACCTAGTATAGTCATTAAAAGCAGGACTGCAAGCATGGCCAAGAAAGCATTGAGGTTTTGCTTTATAGCTTCCTGCGGGTCATTCCACTCCAATTTTGGGCGTAGTAGATCTATAATCAGGCCTAGGATGTTTATAAGTACATTTGCCAAAAAGCCTATAAAGGTTATTATAATCAGCCTATACAATGATATATCTAGCAGGAAATATAAGGGCACAGCCATCAAAATAAGAGCTATCAGAGATAAACAGCTGCTGTGAATCAGCTTTGCCAAAACCTGATCTTTTGGTGATACGGGTATTAATTTGGAAATCCAAAAGGTTCCACCTTCCCGAGATATAGAGGTTGATGCAATTAAATTCATGCTAGAAGCAAAAAGCATAATTCCCAAGGAAATTAAAGCTGCTATGGGAGCGTATTTGGGCTCTTTTGCTAGCCTCACCACTTCTGACATTTCTTCTGCTTGAGTTATAAAAGGCATTATCATTAAAAAAGGAGCAATGATCATTCCCGCTATGCCGTTCATCAAGTAAATGGGCGTGCGCATAAATAATTTCCATTCCCTTTTAAACAAAGCTACAACAGGGGAATCCACCTTGGATGATCTTCTTTCCATATCCTCAGCTGATATAGCTTTAGCCCTACGTTGTACCTCTTGACCGGCAATATACCCTTTGTAAAAGAAGGCATTGCCCATCCACAATAGCACAGCAAGTAGTAGTAATGATAAACCAACAAATAGGACAAAATATCCCAAGCCTTGTAAGCCGGGACTTGTAAGCCCTAAAGTTGCCCACACGCTGGGGGGAAATTTATTTCCAATGGCTTCAATAAGCCCCCTGTTGCTTTCTATTAGATTTACAAAAAACTCTTTTTCATTTCCCTCAGGTATATTTTGTGTTAAGAAGTTTACGCCCAAACCTAGAAATAGGCCTAATAGACTTCCTAGAACCACCATCAAATCTTTGCTTTTGCGGATATTGATAAAGCGCATAAGGAGAATGACAAATACGGAGGCAATAACCAAAGGCAGTATAGGTGCCATTAGTACCAAGATAATACCTTTTAGCCAGTAGAATATATTTGACCAAGTACCTATACCATATATAATAAAAGCAGGAAGCAGCATGGGTAGGGCTATAAGATATTCGCCTATTAGTATTATAATAAATTTAACTCCCAGCACCTCTGCAGGTCTTAAAGGCAGAGGAATTAGTATATTCATATCATTGGAAAAATAAAAGACAGACATTATATAGAATATACCGAAAACTAGTATAAGCAGTTGAGTTGCCATAAAGGCAAAGGTAAGCACTATTTCAGGATGACTTATAGCCTGGCCTCCCATAAAGATACCTAGGAGTAAAAGGCTATATAGTATCAACAAACTGCCGCCACCTATGATAATGCTCAATAGAATAAAAATAGGTTCCCATAGACGCTTTTTTTCTTTTGTAAATCGATATTTCAGGGCGGAAATACCAAAGTATACATTTATATTGGTTTTTAATAAGGACATAAAGGTTCTCATACTTCAGTCAACTCCAAGAAAATATTTTCCAGTGAATCAGCCTGATCTCCGTGTCTAAGCTCATCCATGGTACCTATAGCAATGAGTTTTCCTTTGTTAATAATGCCTATTCGGTCACACAGTTTTTCTGCCACTTCCAGCACATGGGTAGAGAAAAATACTGTATTGCCTTGATCACAATGTTTTCTCATAAATTCCTTCAAAAGATGGGATGACTTTGGATCCAAGCCCACCATAGGTTCATCTAGAATCCAGACAGCAGGATTGTGAAGCAAAGCTCCTGTTAGCACTATCTTTTGCTTCATTCCATGGGAGTAACTTTTTATCAGATCTCCAACAGCATCAGTTAAGTTAAACATATCTAGTAGATAGCTTATTCTTTCTTTACGTTCTTTGGCTGGTACCTTATAGACATCGGCCATAAAGTTTAGATATTCCATACCAGTTAGCCGATCATATATATCTGGATTATCAGGTACATAACCTATATTTTGTTTAGCACCTAGGGGATTTTCCTTTATGTCAATTCCTGCGATACTAATGGAGCCATTATCGGGGGTTAAAAGACCTACCATCATTTTTATGGTAGTAGTTTTACCTGCCCCATTAGGACCCAAAAATCCAAAAATTTCCCCGGGCTTAACATGAAGGGTTAATCCGTCAACAGCCTTAATACGGCCTTTATTGTAGCTTTTTGTAAGGTTTGAAATCTCTATCATATTGATACCCCTTTGATTTTTTTACCATATTTTATATTTTATCATGAATTTTTAGTTGTTTGAAGGAAATATATGATATAATATTTAAAAAAATTGTAGATGGGGTGTTTGGATTGAAAGTACGTAAAGCTATTATTCCTGCCGCTGGCTTAGGTACACGTTTTTTGCCAGCTACAAAGGCACAGCCTAAGGAGATGTTGCCTATAGTGGACAAGCCCACTATTCAATATATTATAGAGGAAGCTATTGCTTCGGGTATTGAAAGTATAATCATAGTTACAGGGCGTAATAAGAGGTCTATTGAAGATCACTTTGATCGTTCCTTGGAGTTAGAGTATGCTCTAAAAAAGAGCAAAAGGGAAGATCTATTAAAATTAGTAGAAGATATATCCAATATGGTGGATATTCACTATATTAGGCAAAAAGAGCCCAAAGGTTTAGGCCATGCTATATACTGCGCCCATTCTTTTATTGGGGATGAGCCTTTTGCAGTATTGTTAGGCGACGATATAGTTTATTCCAAAGTCCCCTGTTTAAAACAGCTTATTGATGTATATGAGGAATACAAAACTACTGTACTGGGCTGCCAATTTGTTGACCAAAGTCAAGTGAATAAATATGGTATAGTGGATGGAAGGCTAATTGAGAATGATGTATATAAGGTTAAGGATTTGGTAGAAAAGCCCAAGATAGAAGAGGCTCCCTCCAATATGGCCATATTGGGCAGATACATAATTACACCAAGGATATTTGAACATTTAAAGCATACAAAGCCCGGAGCAGGAGGAGAAATCCAATTAACTGACGCTTTAAGATCTTTGGCAAAAGAAGAAGCCATGTATGCTTTTAATTTTGAAGGTAAAAGATATGATGTAGGAAATAAACTGGGCTATCTTGAAGCCACTATGGAATTTGCCCTTCGTAATCCAGAATTAAGGGAAGACTTTAAAGAGTATATCCAAAATTTGGTTGAAACCGATCTATTTAAAACAGGAGAATAAAAATCTAAGAGGATAAGGGGAATGTAGATGGAGTACAGAAAAAAGTATGAGCAATGGCTTAATAGTCCTATAATAGACGAAAAAACAAAGGAAGAATTAAGGGCGATTGCTAATGATGAAAAGGAAATCGAGGATCGTTTTTATAAGGATTTAGAATTTGGTACAGGAGGCCTTAGGGGAGTAATAGGAGCAGGCTCCAATAGAATAAATATTTATACTGTAGGAAAGGCTACCCAAGGCCTTGCCAACTATATAATAAAGCATGGCAAAGAGGCCATGGACAGAGGTGTAGTAATTGCCTATGACTCTAGACGAATGTCTGCGGAATTTGCTGAGAGAGCAGCTCTCATTTTAAACGCGAATGGGATCAAAGCCTTTTTATACAGTGAGCTTCAACCAGTTCCCGTATTATCCTTTACTGTAAGAGAATTGAAAGCCATAGCAGGTATTGTAATAACTGCCAGCCATAATCCTCCTCAATATAATGGCTACAAAGTTTATTGGGAGGATGGAGCTCAAATTGGTTTGGATAGGGCAAACGAAATAATAGGCCATATCAATGAGATAAAGAATCTTGAAGAAATTAAGGATATGCCTAGAGAACAGGCTTTAGAAGAGGGACTATTAAATATCATTGGCGAGGAAGTTCTAAATAAATATGTAGATAGAGTAGTTGGCCTGTCTCTTAATCCTGAGCTTGTAAAAGAGATGGGAGACAAGGTAAATATTATATATACTCCTTTGCATGGTTCAGGTAATAAACTAGTTCGCCGGGTATTGGATGAAGTTGGTTTTAAAAACGTAAAAGTAGTGACCGAGCAAGAACTTCCGGATCCAAATTTCAGCACGGTAAGATATCCCAATCCCGAAGAGCGTGAAGTATTTGAATTGGCTATAGATATGGCAAAGAAAGATGGCAATAACACCGATATAATTCTAGGAACTGATCCTGACTGTGATAGGGTAGGCGTAGTAGTAAAAAATACTGAAGATGAATATGTGGTACTCACTGGTAATCAGGTAGGAGCTTTATTGATCAATTATATATTGAGCACTTTGAAGAAAAAGCAGGGCTTGCCGGAAAATGGGGTTGTTATAAAGACCATTGTAACCAGCAAAATGGGTGAAAAAATAGCCCAATCCTATGGTGTAGATGTTATTGATACTCTAACAGGATTTAAGTTTATAGGCGAAAAAATGAATCAATTTGAGAAAACCAAGAGTAGCACCTATCTTTTTGGCTATGAAGAAAGCTATGGATATTTGGCTGGAGATTATATAAGGGATAAGGACGGGGTATCTTCATCCATGCTAATTTGCGAGATGGCGGCTTATTATAAATCCAAGGGCATGAGCTTGTATGAAGGCTTGGTAGAGCTGTGGGAGAAATACGGCTATTTCCATGAAGAGCTAAAGTCTATAGAGGCAAAAGGAAAAGAGGGGATGGAACAAATTACTCAAATGATGGAGGGACTTCGCAAAAACCCACCCAAAGAGTTGGCTGGTGTTAAGGTTGTGTTAATTGAAGATTATAAAGAGAGTAAGAGATATAACCTTATGGAAAATACCACATCCCCTATAGAATTGCCAGTTTCCGATGTTTTGCGTTATACCTTGGAGGATGAATCCTGGTTTGCTATCCGACCTTCGGGAACAGAGCCCAAGGTAAAACTATATTTCTCAGTTATAGGGCAAAGTGCAGAAGATGCTAAAAACAAGATAGAAAAATTGATAAATGCAGTTGACCAAAGGATACAAGGCTAACAGGAGAGATTTTAATGAGAGATACATTTTTATTCGACTTAGATGGAACTTTGCTTCCCTTTGAGATAGAAGATTTTATGAAGATTTATTTTAGCGAGCTGGGCAAGCATTTCCATGATATGATAGATGGCAAGGTGTTGGCCAATTATATTTTGGCCTCCACCGAAGCCATGATAAACAATTTGGAGCCACAACCTAATGAAGAAAAGTTTATGGAGCATTTTTCAAAACTAGTAGGAGCTCATGAGCTAACAGAATACAAGAAAAAGTTTGACCTGTTTTACGATGATAAATTTGATAGGGTAAGAGAGTGTATAGAAGTAGTACCCTTGATAAAGGACTCTATAGAAATACTCAAATCCAAAGGTTATAATTTAGTAGTAGCCACAAATCCCATCTTTCCCATAAAAGCTATACATAAACGGATAGAATGGGCAGGGCTTAATATTGAGGATTTTTCCTATATTAGCTGTTACCAAAAAAATTGTTATTGTAAACCTCATATAGAGTTTTATCAAGAGGTGCTAGATGCAATAGGTAAAGAACCAGTAGAATGTTATATGGTAGGTAATGACGTACAAGAGGATTTGGTAGCAGGCAAGCTGGGCATAGAAACCTATCTTATCACAAATTACATGATAAACAGGAATGATGAAGAGGTAAAAAGTACTTACCAGGGAACTTATGAAGATTTTTATGAGTTTGTTAAGGGATTAGAAGCGGTTTCATAAATTAGAAAAATCTACTACAAGGAGAGATAGAAATATGAAACCCAAAAAAGTGGTAATAGTTGGGGGAGTAGCAGGGGGAGCCAGTGCTGCAGCTCGCCTTCGCAGATTAGATGAAGATATGGAGATAATCCTATTTGAGCGAGGAGAACATATATCTTACGCCAATTGCGGGCTCCCATACTATATTGGAGGAATCATTAAAGATAAAGAAGACTTACTAGTTCAGACCCCGGAAGGAATGAGGCAGAGATTTAATATTGATATTCGTGTAAATAGTGAAGTTTTGGATATAGATGTGGAAAAAAAGCAGGTGAAGGTAAGAGATAGGGTTACAGGTGAAAGCTATTTTGAAAGCTACCACAAGCTCATCTTATCTCCAGGAGCTGAACCTGTAAGACCTCCTATACCTGGAATAGACGGAGAAAATATCTTTACCCTCCGCAATGTAAGGAATACCTTTGATATAGAAGATTATATAGTCAATAATGATTGCAAGAATGCTGTTGTGGTAGGCGGCGGTTTTATAGGACTAGAGATGGCGGAAAACCTCTGTCATCGTGGTCTAAAAGTGACCATAGTAGAGATGGCAGATCAGGTGATGGCCCCATTGGATTACGAGATGGCAGCCATTATACACAAATACCTTAAGACCAAGGATATTGAATTGGTGTTAAGGGATGGAGTCAAGGCCTTTGTTAAGGAAGAGGAAAGGACTCTTGTTGAGCTACAAAGTGGAAAAAAGCTAGAAACGGATTTGGTTATTTTAGCTATAGGTGTTAGACCGGAAACCACTTTGGCTAAGAAGGCTGGCTTGGAGTTAGGTGAGACAGGAGGAATAAAAGTAAATAAGCATCTACAAACCTCTAATCCCCATATATATGCTGTGGGAGATGCTGTAGAGATTGTAGACTTTATCAATGGAAGCCCGGCATTAATTCCATTGGCTGGTCCAGCCAACAAGCAGGGTAGAATTGCAGCAAATCATATTTGTGGCATTGAGGATACCTATAAGGCAACTCAAGGCACTTCCATTGTAAAAGTTTTTGACCTCACAGCTGCAGTTACAGGCAACAATGAGAAAACCTTGAAAAAGTTTAATATTCCATATGTCTGTGTTCATATTCATTCCCCTTCCCATGCCAGCTATTATCCAGGTGCTACTGAAATGGTTGTCAAGCTGCTTTTTAGCCCAGAAGATGGTCAATTGCTGGGCGCTCAGATTGTGGGATACAAGGGAGTAGATAAGCGAATTGATGTCTTAGCTACTGCAATAAGGGGCAAAATGACAGTCTATGATCTTCAGGAATTGGAACTGGCCTATGCACCACCCTATTCATCAGCCAAAGATCCAGTTAATATGGCAGGCTATGTGGCATCCAATACCTTAATGGGGCATCATCCCATTATTCAATGGTATGAGCTTCAAGGGCTGGATAAAGAAAGTACATTAATATTAGATACCAGAACCCGAGAGGAATATCGCATGGGCGCAATTCCCGGATCTGTTAATATACCTTTAGATGAGCTTAGGCAAAATCTAGACAAAATAGAGGATTATAAGGATAAAGATGTGATAGTTTACTGTAGGTCAGGTCAAAGAAGTTATATGGCTACTAGAATTTTGATGCAGAATGGATTTAGTAAAGTACGTAACTTAAGCGGTGGATATTTGACCTGGAGTATAGCAAATTCATAAATAAAGGTATAAAAAAGCTGCTAAGAACTTAGCAGCTTTTTTATCTTTATACTTGTCCTACCAGGTGACAATTATGCTTTATTATTGCATCCTAGCACGTTTACAATCTTATGGCGTACAATCTCTTTGATAGCTTCTCTAGCTGCTCCTAGATATTGTCTTGGATCGAAGGCATCTGGATTTTCAGTCATAAATTTACGAACCGTAGCGGTCATGGCAAGTCTAAGGTCAGAGTCAATATTTATCTTACATACTGCCATGGAAGCAGCTTTTCTTAGCATATCCTCTGGAACACCTTTAGCACCAGGTATATTGCCACCATATTTATTAATCATATCTACATATTTCTGTGGAACTGAGGATGCACCATGGAGAACAATAGGGAATCCAGGAAGTCTTCTTTGGATCTCTTCAAGGATATCAAATCTTAGTTTTGGCTCTCCTTTAAACTTGAAAGCACCATGGCTGGTACCAATAGCAATGGCTAGAGAATCTACCCCGGTTCTTTCAACAAATTCTTCGACTTCGTCAGGGTTGGTATAAATTGCTTCATCTTCTGAAACTTTTACGTCATCTTCAACCCCTGCAAGTCTTCCCAATTCACCTTCAACAACTACTCCGCGATCGTGGGCATAATCAACTACTTGTTTGGTTAGCTTAATATTTTCTTCGAATGGAAGATGTGAACCGTCAATCATAACAGAGGTAAATCCACCATCGATACAGGCTTTACAAATTTCAAAGCTGTCCCCATGGTCTAGGTGAAGTACTATAGGAAGGTTGGTTTCTTCAACTGCAGCTTCGACTAGTTTCATAAGGTATGTATGATTAGCATATCTTCTAGCTCCTGCGGAAACTTGAAGAATTAAGGGGGCATTTTCCTCTTTAGCGGCCTCTGTAATACCTTGAATTATTTCCATGTTGTTTACATTAAAGGCACCTATTGCATATCCACCCTCATAGGCTTTTTTAAACATTTCTGTGGTTGTTACCAAAGGCATATAATCACTCCTCAAACTTATTTTATGTAATAAATTAGCCTGTCAATTTCATTCTATCAAATCTTGAAGAAAAATCAACAAGTATTAAAAAATATGAAAAGCAAATTTCATCAAAAAAAATCTTAAAACAAAACTCACCATTTCCAATATATTCAAATTCAAATATTTAAGATGAAATATATTTAAAAAGTGCCAAAATATTGACAGCTGTGATATAATAATCAAAGTAAATTTATAAAAATACAGAAATAAAGGAAGGTTATGCATATGGACATAAGAAAAACCCTGGAGGAGAGAGTGCTTTTTTTCGATGGCGCTATGGGCACCATGGTACAGCGTGCGGGTTTAAAGGCAGGACAGTCACCCGAAGTCTATAATATGATTCATCCCGAAGTTATTACTTCTATACATAAAGCATATGTGGATGCAGGTGCTGATATTATAACTACAAATACATTTGGAGCCAATGAATACAAGCTTAAGGAAACCGGGTATACAGTAGAAGAAATTGTAGAACAGGGGGTAAAATTAGCCCGACAAGCAGCAGGAGATAGATGGGTGGCCCTGGATATTGGCCCTATTGGTCAGCTAATGGAGCCTAATGGAATTCTATCCTTTGATGATGTATACAATGCCGTGGCTAGGCAGGTAAAGGCTGGAGCTAAGGCCGGGGCTGATTTGGTAATAATTGAAACCTTGACGGATATCTATGAGATGAAAGCAGCTGTATTGGCTGTGAAAGAAAATTCATCCCTTCCAGTATTCTGTACACTTACCTATGATGATAGCGGCAGAACCATGATGGGAACCGATCCTTTAACAGCCGTTAATATATTGGAGGGGCTTGGAGTAGATGCAGTAGGTGCTAACTGCTCTCTAGGTCCTAAAGAGCTATTGCCCATAGTAGAGGAAATTTTACAATACGCTCATATCCCTGTAATTATCCAACCCAATGCAGGATTGCCAAGACTTGAAAACGGGGAAACGGTATTTGCTACTAGTCCAGAGGAGTTTGCTGCCTATGGCAGGCAGATGATAGAAAAGGGTGTTAGGATCATAGGAGGATGTTGTGGTACAACTCCGGAATTTATAAAGAGCTTAAGAGATAATGTTCAGGATATAATCTATAACCCTCCAAGATCTGTGTCAAAGAGAATAACTGCCGTGTCTTCATCTTCAAATACTGTAATAATAGGTGATGATATAAAAGTAGTAGGAGAGAGGATAAACCCCAGCGGTAAAAAATCCATAGAAAAGGCTTTGGTGGAGCAGGATTTTGATGAGATTATATCCCAGGCTATAGAACAAAAAATGGCAGGAGCCCATATATTGGATATAAATGTAGGTTTGCCTCAAATAGATCAGAAGGATACAATGGTAAAACTAATCAAGGAAATACAGACCATGGTAAACACACCCTTGCAAATTGATAGTACAAATCCTGAGGTTATAGAGGCAGCGGTACGGATTTATAATGGAAAAGCCATTATAAACTCGGTGAATGGTGAGAAAAAGTCCATGGAAGCCATATTTCCCATCGCCAAAAAATATGGTGCCTGTGTAGTAGGGCTTACCTTAGATGAAAATGGCATGCCCAAGACAGCCCAGCAAAGGCTGGAGATAGCTAAAAAAATAGTATATACTGCTGAGGAATACGGAATTCCCAAAGAAAATATAATAATTGATACCCTAGTGCTGTCAGCTGCTACTAATCAAGAAGATATAATGGAGACACTTAAAGCATTAGAAATGGTTAAGAAAGAGCTGGGAGTTAATACCATGCTGGGTATTAGCAATATTTCCTTTGGTTTGCCCAAGCGCAGATTGCTAAACCGTACTTTTTTGGCTATGGCTTTGAATAGAGGTTTAGATGCAGCTATTATGGATCCCTTGGATGATAGTATGATGGCTACAATAGATGCATATAGGGTTTTTGCCAACAAGGACAGCTATGCAATGGAATATATAAATAAACACAGATAAGAAAAAACTAGAGGGGCAGCAATACAATTCTTTGCTGCTCTCTAGTTTTTTTCATATCAATAATCCGCTGGTTTTCAGAGCCCCGGAAGGGAAGTAATAGATTTTTCTTTTCTATCTCAAATCTACCATCTACCAGAATATCCGAAACATCTAACAACTCTTTCCAGCCATTGCTAAGATTACTTTCCTCTAATAGATATTCATAGCTATATCCTGTATAAGTCATTATATTCATACCCAGTTCTTTCAGTCTGTGTCCTAGACGGGCAAAGGCTTTGGCCTGTGAAAAAGGCTCTCCACCGCTAAAGGTTACCCCATCTAACAGGGGATTTTTCTTTACCATTTCTAATATATCATCTATAGTTACTAATTGTCCCCCTTCAAAGGGATGGGTTTGGGGATTATGGCATCCCTGACATCGATGGGGACAGCCCTGGGCAAAGACCACCAATCTTATTCCTGGTCCATCTACAATGGATTCATTTATAATTCCGGCTATTCTAATAGTGGTATTCAATTTCCTTCCTCCATATATCTTATAAATTTGGGCTCATGTTAAAGTGCTTTACCCGATCTTGCACTTCCGCTCTTTTTGCATTGTTGAAGCGATCAAGGGTACCTACAAGATAACCTGTGATTCTGCGGATTCTTTCAAATTTTACATCTCCTTCTTCTCTGCCGCATGAAGGGCAGGTGTTACCAATAATACCGGTATATCCGCAAACAGGGTCTCTATCTACAGGATGGTTTATGGAACCATACCCTACACCAGCCTCTTTCATAGCTCTTACTATTTTTTCAAAAGCCTCCAGGTTTTGCGTTGGATCCCCATCCAGTTCTATGTAGGTAATGTGCCCTGCATTGGTTAGTTCATGATAAGGTGCCTCCAGCCGAATCTTATCAAAGGCGTTGATTTTATAATACACAGGTATATGGAAGCTGTTGGTATAATATTCCCTATCCGTTATACCTGGTATATTGCCAAAAATCTCCCGATCTATCTTGACAAAACGGCCAGCGGTACCTTCTGCAGGGGTGGCCAGTAGGGTAAAGTTTAGTTTCAAGGACTGGCTGACCTCATCCAGCCGCTTGCGCATATGGCTTACAATTTTTAAACCTAATTCTTGTGCCTCTTTGGACTCTCCATGGTGTTTGCCAATAAGGGCCTTTAGGCATTCAGCCAGGCCAATAAAACCCACAGACATGGTACCATGTTTAATAACTTCTCTTATTTCATCTTCGTAACCTAGCTTCTCTGAATCCAGCCATATATGTTGTCCCATTAGGAAAGGGAAATTTTTCACCTTTTTCTTGGCTTGGATTTCGAATCTCTCCAGCAATTGCTCTACAACCAAAGCAATTTTTTCATCCAGATCTTCAAAGAAACCGTCAATATCTCCCTTATGTTTCAAGCCTAACCTAGGAAGATTTATGGTGGTAAAGCTTAGATTACCTCTGCCAGTTACAATTTCTTTGGAAGGATCATGTACGTTTCCAATAACCCTAGTCCTACATCCCATATATGCAATTTCAGTCTCTGGACGCCCTGGTTTATAGTATTTTAGGTTAAAGGGAGCATCCAAAAAAGAAAAGTTAGGGAAAAGTCTTTTTGCACTAACCCTGCAAGCCAGGCGGAACAAGTCATAGTTGGGATCGCCAGGGTTGTAGTTAATCCCCTCTTTAATCTTGAATATATGTATAGGGAATATAGGAGTCTCTCCATTTCCAAGTCCTGCTTCTGTAGCTAGTAGCAAGTTTTTAATTACAAGCCTGCCTTCGGGGGAGGTATCGGTTCCATAGTTTAGGGAGCTAAAGGGTATTTGAGCTCCTGCTCGGCTGTGCATGGTATTTAGATTATGAACCAATGCCTCCATAGCTTGATAGGTTTCTCTATCAATTTCCTTAAGTGCCTTATCCTTGGCAAATTTCTGGGATTTTTCTATAAACTCTTTATTACCAAAGATTTCATATAAAAGCTGAGCTTCCCTATTAAGATATTCATCATCAGCTTCCATTCTGGGTATTAAGCCATAATCCTTTTCTAATTTATCAAAAACCGATAAAATTTTGCTCTCCTGGTAATCTTCATTTAGCAAAATTTCCAGGGATTTCATAAGATTTTGAGTATATAATTTTCTATAGGATTTTATTACGCCAGGAGCCATGCCATAGTCAAAGTTGGGAATACTTTGCCCCCCGTGCTGATCATTTTGATTGGATTGTATGGCGATACAGGCAAGGGCAGAATAGCTTTGGATGCTATTAGGCTCCCTAAGATATCCGTGTCCTGTGCTAAATCCTCCCTTAAAGAGTTTTTCAATATCAATTTGACAGCAAGTAGTGGTCAATGTTAAAAAGTCCAGGTCATGAATATGGATATCACCGGATTTATGGGCTTCAGAATGCTCGGGATTTAGCACATACATATCATAAAACTGCTTGGCGCTTTCGGAACCGTATTTTAGCATGGTTCCCATGGCAGTATCGCCGTTGATATTGGCGTTTTCCCGCTTTAGATCATTATCCTTAGCGTCCTTAAAGGTGAGCTCTTCCATTACCTTCATAAGACGAGTGTTCATCTCACGTACTCTAGTTCTCTCGGCACGATAAAGAATATAGGCTTTTGCAGTTGCAGCATGCCCGTTTTCTATTAAAACTTTTTCAACCAAATCCTGTATGTATTCTACCGTGGGAACCTGGCCGTCCATTTCTTGGTTTAAAATCTTGGCAACTTGGTTTGCTAACTCCATGGCTGTATCATAGTCGTTACCTCCACAAGCCATGGCGGCTTTGAAAATTGCATTAGCAATTTTTTCTAAATTAAAAGGTACCTCTCGGCCATCCCTTTTTCTAATCTTAGTAATCAACTTTCTTCCTCCTTAGAACATTATCCTCCTAATAAACAATATTACCACATACTACTTATAGACGCAAATAGGACTTGAAACACAAAATGTAGTATGTGGCTAAAAAAACGACCAACTTCAGCATATATATCCAAATATCTTTGTTTTTTGAATCAGAAAGATTATAGCATTTAGTCAAGTATAAATCTCTTCATTATCTCATAGCCTTGCTCTATAAATATTCCTGTATCTTTAGCATTAAATTCATCATAGCAAATATTTGATTCTTTTCCGGCGTTATTTTTATCTTTGCTTTTATCATAGATAAGGTATGGCACTGGATCGGATGTATGGGTTCTTAGAGCTAAAGGTGTAGGGTGATCTGGCAGGATCATTATCCTGTAATCCTCATATTCCTCGAGTCCTTCTAAAAGAGTTCCCAGTACCAATTCATCAATTAACTCTATGGATTTAACTTTATTGTGAATTTCCTGCCTATGTCCGCATTCATCTGGAGCCTCTATGTGAATATATACAAAGTCCTGCCCTGATTTTAGCTCCTCTAAAGCAGCTTCAGCCTTGCCCTTAAAGTTGGTATTAATATTTCCTGTAGCTCCTTTTACATGGACAGGTTTTAGTCCAGCGCATATCCCAATCCCCTTAATCAAATCCACAGCTGATATAACTGAGCCTTTTATTCCATAAACATCTTCAAAGTTAGGTAAAGAAGGCTTTTTGCCTTCTCCCCACAACCAAATAGAGTTGGCAGGATTTAAACCCTTTGCAACTCTAGCCTGATTGACGGGATGGTCTTTTAAGATATGGTAACTTTTCTCCATCATATCTAGCAGCAGGGTATTATTGTCATTTTTAGACAAAAACTCTCCTACAACCTTACCTAATATATCATGGGGAGGAACAAGATCAAGGTCTAAATGGCCATTGGACCATACCATACAGTGACGGTAGCTAACTCCCGGATAAAATGATATATTAGGACCATTAAAGTGCTCTTGTATAGCGCCTATTAGTTCTCTAGCTTCCTCTGTAGTAATTTCATCTGAACTATGGTCTATAATCACCTTACTGTAGAAATCTTTATCTTCCGATAGGGTAACCAGATTACAGCGCAGGGTAACATCGCTATCTTTTAGTTTTATTCCCATGCTTACAGCTTCTAAAGGAGAGCGGCCAGTATAATATCGTCTTGGATCGAATCCCATGGTAGATAGGTTAGCAATATCACTGCCTGGATGCATGCCTTCGGGGATGGTTTTAACTAGCCCTATCTCTCCCTTTCTGGCCAGTCTATCCATATTAGGTTTATTGGCATATTGCAGGGGAGTCTTGTCCCCCAGTTCAGGTACAGGAATATCTGCCATTCCATCTCCAAGAACTACTATATACTTCAATTTAATCCTTCCTTTACATATAGGTGTAAAATAAGCTATACAAATTTTATAACAAAAGGTCAAGACTTGTCTATAGTCATTATAGAGGTTTTTCCAGCAATAGCTATAAAAAAATGCTAAGAAAGCAATGTCAATAACCTGTGAAAATGTCACCTAAAAAAGTATAATTTTATTCTATGAAAATGTCACTTTAGA
>CALKWV010000126.1 GCA_938003915.1 uncultured Bacillota bacterium
CAAGGATCGCTATCGCTTTCCTCCTTGACAAAATCCCCATTAGCAATCAGAGAAATCCACAGCATTATTTAGAGAAAATTTTTCAGAGGTCGTGTCACATATGTTTGACTTCTCTAGAACTATCTTTACCCTATTTTATCCTTGCTATTCCTAGTGATTTATTCTATAGTATAATAGCAAAGATCAACCTATTATGTTGTTTCAATAAGTATCCCAAATGGTTATTGATAAGTACTGACGGGTTGAACTAGCGCCACTGGTTATACTTACCACAATATTTTTATTGGGGAGAAAACATATGATAAAAGTACTAATCGTAGATGACTCTTCTTTTATGCGGGTAAGAATCAGGAATTGTTTAGAGATAGATCCAAATATTAAAATTGTAGGCATTGCAAGAAATGGTATAGACGCTATTGAAAAGGCTATGACTTTAAAACCTGATGTTATCACCATGGATATCAATATGCCTAAAATGTCCGGAATAGCTGCTGTAGAACATATTATGGAAAAGTGCCCTACTCCCATCATTATGGTTAGCTCCTATACCCAACATGGTGCCAAAGAAACTATAGAAGCATTAAATAAGGGAGCTATTGATTATATCAATAAGGATGAGCTTTCTAGCCATCTACTATTGGAAAAAATATATCTTGCAAAAGACGCTATTTTTAAACCCCTTCCATCTAAAGTAGAAGATCATGAGGCTCCTAAAAACATAGAAAAAAGCTTCTCCATAGTTGGTATTGGAATATCTACGGGGGGACCAAGAGCATTATCCCATTTTATGCCTCGAATCTCTCCTGATATAAATGCTGGTATTCTTATCGCCCAGCATATGCCTCCCACCTTTACTCAGTCCTTAGCTCAGCGATTAGATATTGAGTGTAAAATCAGAGTAAAGGAAGCGGAGGATCAAGAACCAATACAGCCTGGTTATGCTTATATATGTCCTGGTGGTATGCACATGGTAGTGCAAAAGAAGGGCATTATTTCCCTTTTGCCCAAGGAACAATTTCCCAGGCATCATTTTGTTCCCTCAGCAGATCTTTTGATGGCCTCCATATCCAAAGTTTATGGTGCTAATGCCTTGTGTATAATTATGACAGGTATGGGTTCCGACGGCCTGGAAGGTGTCAGGATTGCCAAAGAAAACAACAGCTATATCATAGCTCAATCCCAAAGCTCTTCCACTATATACGGCATGCCTAAAGCCATTATAAGCAACAATCTTCAGGATGAAATTCTTCATCTTGATGATATAGGGGATAGGATCAATCAATTATGTAGCAATGATGGGACTAGATGAAAAAATAACATTATGTATAATTATGTATATATAATTATATAACTGCAAAGGGTCGGTATTCTGAAAAGATACTTACCTTTTTTTTGTATTAAGTATTTCAATATACCCAAATATGAAAACTGTATCATTTAAATGTATACCATTTTCTTCCCTTGGGCTCTAACACATTTTTTTAACTTTGGAAAGCTTACCTTACTTATTCTTTTAAATTATCTATTTATATGTTATTATAAACTTAAATTTGAATTGGGGGTCGAAAATTTGAAGATAGTTGTTATCGATGGTCAAGGCGGCAAGATGGGCAAAATGATTGTAGAACAGCTTAAAGCAACTTTGCCCCAATACCAATTAATAGCCATAGGCACCAATAGTATAGCAACTTCTGCCATGCTGAAAGCTGGAGCAGACTTTGGGGCAACAGGGGAAAACCCAGTAATATACAATTGCGCTGATGCTGATATAATAATTGGTCCTTTAGGTATTATAGTGGCCAATGCCTTAATGGGAGAGGTAACTCCATCTATGGCTGTAGCCATTGGCCAAAGTAAGGCACAAAAAATATTAATTCCCATAAATAAATGCAATAACAGAGTGGTAGGTGTCCAGGACCTTTCCTATAGAGAATATATTGAACTAGCAGTAGAGCAGGTAAAAGAAATAATAGAAAATGAGGAACTGCCCTGTTAAAGCAGTTCCTTATTTATACTTATCAATTACTTATCAATTTTATATATCATATTTCAAAAACTAAATCACATTTATCTTTGATTTTTAAAACTTCAAAATACTGATTTTCTAGAGGAATCCATTCATTTATAAACCGCTTATGCATAAAGGGACCATTTCTTTCAAGGATTCTACGGCTTTGCTCCTCTGGGTCAATGGATAAAAACACCTTTAAATCATAGTTATCAATCAGGGTAGGATGCATACTGTATACCCCTTCTATTATATTTAGCTTCTTGGGTTTAACGTATATAGCATCCTCCAAGGCCATGATCTGGCAGTTATATGGACGATATGCAAATTTCTGACCACTCTTTAATCCCTGAATGACCTCTTCTTTGAATCTTACATAATCCACATTACCGCCAACTTCTTTTAATCTTTCCTCTGTCCTCAAATCAGGCGTCAGGAAAAAATCATCCATGTGAAATATATTACAGTCATACACATTTCCAATTAAATCAGCTAAGGTACTTTTACCTGCCCCACTATTACCGTCAATGGCTACATAGATAGGTCTATCTAATTTCATTAACGCATCAATCCTATCAAAGAGCTCAAAAAAGCGGCAATATTCCTCCTTTACAATCCGGTAGGCAGGTTTGTATAAAGCCCTATATATATCACTATGACTAACCGGTGGATAACCTTGTTCTTTATACTCTTTTAGATACGCTTCCAAGTCCTGCAAGGAGTAAGGTAAAGCTCCTTCCTTACAACACTCTCTTAAAACTTGGAGCTTTTCTTCAAAGGCTTCTATACTACCTTTAACTGAATTGGCGGTATTTACAAAGAATTTATTAATGGTTTCAAGTTCAATATCCCTACCCGCTAATGCCCATAGATGGAGCCTGCAAAGGCCATTGCCAATGTACTCAAAAGCCTGTGATATAGCTTTGCAGGATCCTTGTTTTTTTAAAGAGTGGAATTCATCCTCCAAGCGCTTTAAACTTTTATTTTCATCAGGGATCATATGTCCACCAGCAAATTCATTCTGGTATATAAGCTTAACCATATCTTGAAGCTGCATCTTCGGATACAGCTGATACTGCTTCAACAGTAAATTTTTTAAATCATTCATATTCTTATTTGCCATTTTCCATTAACCCTGCTCTCTTTAATGCTATTACAATGATAGGGATAACTATTATTTGAATGATTATTCCTGGAATTGCATTTACAAATGCACCTGCTATAAACATCTGCCATGTAAAGGCTTCTCCGCTTAATCCAATTAGAATCAAGCTAACAATACCCCAAACAATTCTACCCACTAACATGGATATGAGCAAGGCAGGATATACATAAGCATCCTTTTTGGGAAATAGCTTGTACATAAGTCCCGTCATTAATCCATAAGCAGCCAGTTCAAAGCTCATAGTAATAGCTCCAGGAAACATGGGTGGCATAGCTGTGATAACACTCTTTAGAATAGGTGTAATAAAGCCCACTACCAAGCCATAAGGCCAACTACATACAAATCCTGCTAGTAATACTGGAATATGCATGGGTAACAAACGTTGCCCCAGTTCTCCTATATGCCCTATAAATTGAGGTAACACAATACCTAAAGCAATAAATAAACCGGCTAGTACTAAATTTCTAGTAGATGTTTTATTCATACTATCCCTCCAAACCTCTTATAAAAATAAAAAAACCATTAAGATAAAGCCTTCTACTGAAAGCCAATACCTTCATGGTATAAAAATTAATATACTTCTATATATTTAAATAAGATATGCTATCAAAAAAGAGGATCATGACAGTTTTCATAAGAGCTGACTTCTGCCAGCGGCTGTATTTATTTTATCACAAAAGTAAAATAAGTCAATTTCACCCGTTAATCCCGTTAATTTGATATTATTATAACCTTTCCTTTACTCGTCCCCCTCCCATGGTTAAATTTTCAAGACATGAGATATTCATATGACTAAAGCTTATCTGGAAAAAATTTATAATATAAATTCCTAGAAATATCTGCCTAAATAATTTTTTTGATATTTAATCTCTGCTTCGTTATAATTGAATAATATTATTAATTGTAAAAGGAGGATATTCAATTGAACAATTTTCTAAAGTTTATACCCGGTTTTAGAACGGGTGCTAAATGGAAGAGCATCATTGCTATTATTTATTATCTTTTTTCTTTGCTGATGTTTGTTGGCGGTATTGGAGTTGGTGTGTTTTTCTTATCAGCTCCATTTGTAGTGTTTTCACTCATGGATGTAATTCAACATAAGAAAAAATCAATACCCATTAAAAAAGCACTTATTCCCTTTATTATATCCTTTATTGTTATGGGGATAGCTATAACTAACACGCCTGATGTCTCTACAGATACTGATAATCCAACCCAGAATATTGTGGTACAGGACGAAGTTTCTGAGAATGAGCAGGAACAGGAAGCCTTGGAGGCTGTCCAAGAAGCTGAGGAAGAGGGAATTAAAGAGGAAGAAGGCAAAAAGAACCAACAAGAGGAAGCTAAAGGCAAGGATGAGGTGGAGCGCAAAAGCGAAGAAATAAAAGGCAAGGCTGAAGAGGAAGCGGCCAGCAAAGCTGAAGAAGAAAAACAAAAGGAAGAAACAAAAAATCCCAATAAAAGCGTAGAAGGTCTTCTAAAAGTCCACTACATAAACGTTGGGCAAGGTGATTGTGCCCTTATTCATACAGGAAACACCGCAATGCTCATTGATGCCGGAAATCGTGGAGATGGACCATCTATAATTAGCTATATAAAAAATCAAGGGATACAAAAATTAGATTACCTTATACTGACCCATCCCCATGCTGACCATATAGGTGGTGCTGCCGATGTTATAAATGCCTTTGAAATAGATAAAATTCTCATGCCAAAGGCAAGCCACACAAGCCAAACCTTTGAAAATTTGCTTGTAACCATACAAGGCAAAGGACTTAAAATTACATCTCCCAGCCCAGGAGATGAATATTCCTTAGGCAATGCTAGTTTCCAGATCCTTGCTTCTAATGATGGATCTGATCTAAACAATAAATCAATCGTAAATTGGCTGGTTTTTGGCAATACCTCCTTCTTGTTTACTGGAGACGCTGAGTTATCTACCGAAAACAAAATATTACAAAGAGGATATAACATAAAATCTGATGTTTTAAAGGTTGGTCATCATGGTTCTGATACTTCTACCAGTGAAAAGTTCTTGGAGACAATATCTCCTAAGCATGCTATTATAAGTGTAGGAGAAAATTCCTACGGTCATCCTACGTCTGCTGTTCTTAATAGACTTAATGATCATAATGTCAATGTTTATAGAACTGATGAAGTGGGAACTATTGTAGTTACTAGCGATGGTAGTACAGTTACATACGACAAAAAAGCCAGTGATATAAAAGAAAGCTCTACTTCCACGACTACTAAAGAATCAACGTCAGATTCTACTAAGAAATCAGAAGCAACTCAAAAGGTAAATGAAAAAACTACAAAAAAACCAACAGAACAACCTTCAAAAACAATAGAAAACGGAAAGTTTGTTGGCAGTTCTAAATCTGATAAATATCATTTTCCAGGCTGCCGTCACGCTAAAAGAATAAAATCTGAAAATGAAGTTTGGTTTAATACAGTGGATGAAGCTATTGGAGCAGGATATAAACCTTGTGGCACCTGCAATCCACCAAGTCAATAAGGAGGAATATTCTATGAAGGTTATAATAGACCGATTTGAAGGCGATTTTGCTGTGGTTGAACTTGCTGATATGACTTTTGTGAATATGCCTATTCAGTTGGTCCCGGAAGGTGCTAAAGAGGGAGATATATTATCCATCGAGATTGATAAAAAGGAAACCAATGAAAGGAAAAAGAGGATAGAAAAATTAATGGATGATCTTTGGGAGTAAGAAGTAATATTTTATTTGGGTTTCTTTATTTTTGGGCAATGGAATTTATATGGCAGAAAACATGCAAAATAGAGGAGAAACTCTTGAACTCTAAAGATGTCAACAAAGCCTGAAAATAAAAAAGTACCAAGACCTTCAAAGTCTTGGTACTAGTGGAGCTGGCAAGAGGACTTGAACCCCCAACCTGCTGATTACAAGTCAGCTGCTC
>CALKWV010000127.1 GCA_938003915.1 uncultured Bacillota bacterium
TAGATATATTATATATCCAGTACCAAATAATTGCAACCATTTTATTTAAGAGATTATTTTTTTTGGTCTATATAAATACCATCGCTAATGGAATATTGTTTATTATAGGCATTATATCCCTTCTTACCAGTTTGGATATGTCTTATCTTCTTTTTTAAGTCATCCATTAATTCTTTGGCTTTCTGGCTGTTTACTTTTTCTAAATGATATATCTTTTTGATAATTTCCTGTACTTGAGATATTTCATCCTGGAGTTTTTCAAAAAGCTCTTTTTCCTCCGGCTTCCTATCCTTAAAGAGCCCGCTGGCTAGCTCCTCTTTTATATCATTATTATATATATGGCAAAACTCCTGATCCAGCTCATCAATGGCATCTATGTGCCTTTGCTTTTCCCGAATACAACCGGTAAGAAGATCAATATCCCCTTGCTGGATGGCATCACTTTGCATTTTGGTCATATTATGCAATGCCTGCAGCCGATGCTTTTTATGGGCAGTTATGGCTATAAGCCTATTTAATTCATCCCTTAACTCCCTTTTTTCCTCAATCATTTTATAAATTTCTCCTATCCACCATAGGTTTCTTTTCGGTTTATTTTAATTACCTCTACCCAAGTATCCCTAAGATCTGTAATAAGCTCTAACACCTCATCCAAAGGAGCTTTATCCTTGGTAATATTGGCATCTATTAATCTCTGGATCATGTAGTCATATAGAGCATAGAGATTTTTTGATATTTCGTAGTCAGGATTTAAGGTTACCATAAGCTCCTGTAAAATATCCTGAGCCCTTATAAGGGAATTGCCTGCCTTCTCTATATCCTTTTCATCTATTGCTAACTTTGCCTGTTTTATAAACCTAATACAACCGTTGTATAGCATTAAAGTTAGCTCCCCTGGCGAAGCTGTCATTACGCTTTGCTGCTGGTACTTATCATAAGGGTTTGGTATTGCCATGGTAAGTCCTCCTTCTATTAATACATTCCTCCACCAAACTGTTGGGCTAGCCACATACTCTGAGCGCTCATGCGCTGAATAGCAGTCTCCAGTGCAGTAAACTGAGCCCAGTAGCGCTCCTCGGCTCTTATCATCTTGTCTATGGCCTCATCAATGCGCTTGTTCATATCTTTGAGCTTAGCATCCATGAGATTAGAGAACTCAGATGCATCGCCCACAATACCGGCTTTTTCAAGCAGGATACCTTTTCTGCCATCCTTATCCCTACGGGTGCGGATATTGTCCTGGAGGATGTCTGATAACCTATGGATTAGCCCTGATTCTTCATATCTCTGAGTCCTTTGTTCGCCAGTGTTATCTGGAGAATAGGAGATCTCTGACCTGTTGGTAAATAGGCGCATTATCTCATCGCCTCTTTCCCTCAGGGCATTTTTAAGCTTTGTTTCATCTATATGGAGTTTTCCGCCCTCGGTATAGGAACCAGTAGTTATGCCAATGGAGGATAGGTTTATGCTCACGCCCTTTACAGGTTCCACTAAAGCCCGGCGCATACTATAGACAATATTTTGGAGAATAGGATCCCTTTGCAGAAGTCCGCTCTTAGCCTTTTCCTCCCACAACTCTATCTCCTTTTCGGTCATGGCTTCCTTTTGTTCATCGGTTAGGGGAGGATAATCCCTAAACCTTTCCTCTTTTAAGACCTTATTTATAGTATCTATAACCTTGTTATAGGCCTCCACAAAGTTTTTTATATTTTCAAAGGCCTGGTCCACATCTTGAGTCATGGTTAAGGCTATAGGTTCTGTCTCGCTACCATCTACATTATAATCCCGGACAAGATTGTAGGTTACGCCATCGATGGTGAAATTGTTGGTGCTTCTGTAGACGGTAACTCCGTCTATCACCATCATAGCATCTTCACCTTGTGCTCTTATGGGTATAGGTTCGCCATCTTGATTATAACTGCCAAATCCTAGTGCCTTAAGGAAATTGCTACCCTGTCCAGTAGATTCATCTATTACATCCTCAGCAGTTAAAACATGGGCAGCTCCTGTGTTTTTATTTGTTAAAGTAAATTCATCCGTTAAGGAATTATAGGTTAAGGTTACTCCAGCATCGCTGTTGTTGATAGTATTTATTACTGTACGCAGGGTATCATTGCTGCTAAAGCTAAACTCTACACCGTTAATGGTAAATCTAACTAGGTTTCTGCCTTCATCATCTTGTACAAAGTTTAAAGGAGTAGCAAAGTGATTTTTAAGGCCTTCCAGGGTGGAATCTAGGTTTACCCGGTTGCTTTGATTGGGCTTGAAACCTAAATCAGTGACACCGTCCCCTTTAATATAATTATTAACAGTTATTGTAGTAGAGGTTACGCTATTACTTCCGTTTAGTTCTTCATTTGATTTTAGCACTATATAGTTACCATCAGCTTGAACAACTACTCTATCTTCTTTATGTCCAAAAACATCCTTTATTTTAGCTTGGAACTTTTGAGCAAAATCATTTATGCTTTCATACTCATCATCAAAGTCAATCATTCTAGTCACGCCGTCTATTGTAATAACAATAGAATGTCCTTTTAAATCCAAGCTGCCATCTTGATTCATCTCTGATACTTCACCCATGATCTGACCAGAAGCAGCCGCTCCTTTTACTTGAGCTGCTTTGGCTGTAACAATCTTTGTAATTGTTTTATTGGCTACATGGGCGCCAGCACTGGCTGTTGCAGTCAAATAACTTTCATTGCTGGATTGGACCTTTATAGTGTTATAGGAACTAGAAGAAGTCATGTTGGTCTTTGAATAGAGTATGTCAAAGTAATCATCATAGAAACCTCTGAGCAGATTAGTAATGTTGCGATACCCTTCTTTTTGCCATTCTAATATCTGCTTTTCCTGCTTGAGCTTGTCCACCTTCATCTGCTCAATTCTCATTAAATCGTTGACTATGGAATCTATGTCCAAGCCAGTAGCCAGTCCACCGAACCTAATCCTGTTTGATGAATAAATTGAGTTCATTGCCACACTGTCACCTTCTTTTCTTTTAGGTTAGATATGCCTATCTACTATTATCCCTGCCAATTCCCACATTTTTGCTACCATGTCCAGTATCTTTTGAGGAGGGATCTCTCGAATGACTTCTTGAGTTTCGTTGTTTATGACCTGAACTACAATTTCTTTGGTTCCTTCGTGAATAGAAAATTTAAAACTAGTGTTTACTCCTCTTAAGGTAGCATTAGCCTTCTCAATAGCCTCTATAAGCTGTAACTCTCCAATACTAACCAGTTCAAAACTTTTTGGATCTTTAGTTTGAAAGTTTTTAGGCAGTTCCTTAAGATATCCGCTTTTGTTTGTAGCTGCATTATCAGTAAGTACTTGACTTTCATGATTAATCATAGGTCTTACAGCAAAACTTCTATCTACGGATGAAATATTTTCTATTCTCATTCCTCTCCCTCCAAATTACTTCCTACTATAAATATCGGAAAAAGAGAGCAGAGTCTTTAGGAAGTTTTGCCTTTAACTAATGAATTTCTTCAATTTCTTCTATGCTGGGTATGATAAGATAACTGCCTATCCTCAAAGACCTGTGATCCCTGATTCTGTTTATTTTGGCAAGGGTGTTTGCATATTTTTCAGTGTTATAGAATTTATTACTTATTTTATATAGATTATCCCCTCTTTGTACTATATAAATAGTACTCTGACTAAAAGGCATTTCATCAGTGTCTTCTGATGATTCCTTTGCAATTTCCTGCTGCAGGGCTTGTATGCTTTTTTCCTTCTCTTCCAGTTCCCTCTCTAACTCAGCTATTTTTTTAGTATACTCTTCTAAGATTTCCTGGGACTCTTCTTGAGCTAAATTATCTCCAGATAATTGATCATGGGCTAATTCATTCTCTGTATTTTGCTCCTCATCAGCACTAGCTTCCTCAATATATTCAACTATATTTCCACTAGCATCGGCACTGGTCTTTCCAAAATGATTTACTAAATATGCAATAGAGAATACAGCTAAAATTCCTGAGACTGCTGCAATTACATGAGATCTTTTAGGAGTTTTAATATCTTCAAATAATAAGTCTCCATCTTTTTCTCTATATTCATAATGGCCCTTTAATAACCGTATTTTATCCCTATCCCAATAAAAGAAGTTGCTGGCATTATTGGCATTATCAAATAGATAAATTACATGCCAGGATTTGGTAAAAATCTCCCGGTGGATTCTTTGATCCTGCTCTGTCAGCATGGCATTCCAGCCTTTTCGAACACCATACCAGCCAACTATCTCCTGACTAGGATAGGTGTTAAATACTTGGTTTTGTATGGATTCCCACTTCTTATCCGACAAAGCTTTAGGAGTTTTATAAGGCTTAAGTTTTCCTAAGGGCATAATATGATTTATATGTACAATATATCTATTTTTTGTTTTTATCTTAGTTCCTAACAGCAGGCCAAAAGTTTTTGAAAGGATAGGATTTCTAGCCTGGCTGGCTACCTTATTCTTAAGGCTTTCATGGACAAAGAGTAAAAAGCCATCTTCATCTACTTGCCCAACTTGTTGGTAGTTGAAGTTATAATCATCGGAGTTTAGAATATCTATTGCAAATCCTCCTCCCTTAAGCTTCTTGCTTACCATTTTACACTATTTCATGCTAAAAATCGACAGGAAAAGAGAGAAAATAAGACCTGCTGCAGTAAAACAGCACTTCCTAAGGAAGCTCAGGAGATCTAAATAGACCTGTACCTATCAACATAAACAGAAAAACCAAAACCACATTAATTGCTGCAGAAACACTTATCCCTAAAGCATAATTGTATGTAAACACTACCACTAAGGCAGCAGGTGTCACAGCAAAAATAACAATGAAAATTAGCAAAAATATACGGAAGAATATGCGAAGAATATTTCCATGAATTTTACCAAACATCCGCCTTACCACTAGATCAGAATAGATAAATACAGTACCTAGGGTTGAATAGGCCAAAATAGATGACACAATAATTGCCAAATTTACTTTTAATATCATGCCAACAATTCCAAAGATTAATATCCCTTCAACAAACATATTTATAACTTCGGCTAGGGTAGATGCCAGCATTTTCTTAAAAGGTGCTGCTGGTATGAGGTATATATATAGTGGTATGGGCAGTCTGGCCTTTCTTAGCTGCCTCAAGGGCAAATTCACTAAGCTGGGCTCCGGCTATAACGTTCTCATAGAATTCTGTATCCATACTATATATTTTAATAAATGCTGCCAATGCTATTAGAAGCTTCAATATAATA
>CALKWV010000128.1 GCA_938003915.1 uncultured Bacillota bacterium
CCTGCTGAATGCCTCTTTGGAGATCACCCTGGATATTTAGGAGATGCTCTAAAATCTCCATGGGATCCAACATTAAAAGGTGATCCATCATACATTAACTTTGCAGGAGGCAGGGTGGCCCGAAGTGATGCATGGGGAAGTTGTGAGATTTCCTGTTGCGCATGGGCTGTTTTCAAAGCATGTAACTATTTGCTTAAGTTTACAGGCAAAGCCCATTATGGTGACTGGGTTGAAAAGATGCTGGTTAAAGGAACAGGTGGTCAGCTGCCTATTACACCTGATGGTAAGGTCATGTATTACGCCAATTATTTCTTGGACGGCGGTATAAAAACTACTGAAGATAGAAGGCTTCAGGCAAAGGGTGAGAATTTTGCATGGCAATGTTGTACTGGAACCTTCCCTCAGGATGTTGCTGAATATGCAAATTTAATATATTATTATAATGATAGTGGAATTCTTATCAGCCAGTATATGCCTTCAGTCTTTGAACATAACCATAATGGTATAAAAGTTGCTTTGGAATGTGCTACTAAATTTCCAGATGAAGGAAAGATGACATTTACTATAAAAACAGAAAAACCTGTTTCTCTAGCATTACATTTTCGTGTTCCTTCTTGGGCGACTGGCGAGAATAGCATAGCTATTAATGGAATCCCTGAAGAAACAGATATTATACCGAACAACTGGGCTGTTGTTCATGGTACATGGAATGATGGAGATACCATTGAACTAGAATTTCCATATTCCCTATATTTCCGACCAGTTGATAAATATAATCCAGATATAGTAGCCCTTAATTACGGTCCCTTGGTACTGGTTTCAACTGAAATGACTGTTCTTGTTGGGGATGTAAATCATCCAGAAGAATGGATTCATCCAGTGCCTGGCGAGGAGCTAACTTTCGAAACGGCTCCTGGCCATACGGGAAGGTATGATTTTGTTACTAGAAAATTTGTGCCTTATTATAAAGTGGGACCAATGGAATGGTACTACATGTACAATCGTATTTTTGACAGTTATGATAAGATAAGAATATAAAACCAATAAAATGGCAAGACATTTGAGCCTTGCCATAAACGTAAAAAAAAGGAAGAGAAAACAATTTATGAAAGGAGCATATATTATGGGTATATTTAGTCAAGAGTTAGACAAGCTTATCTGGATTAATCATGGAGAAAAATTGGTTATAGAGCCATGGGGTAAGAATAGTCTCAGAGTTCGCTCCGCTATGATGAGGGATATTATTGATACGGATTATGCATTGCTTCCAGCAGAAAAGTGTGATGTTGAAATCCAGATAGCTGAAAAAGAGGCTTCTTTGACAAATGGCAAGATTAAAGCAGTGATACAGGAAGATGGTTGGGACAAAGGTTGCCGAATAAGCTTTTACAACCATAGAGGAGAGTTATTACTAAGGGAAATTGGATACAGTGGCTGTCTTAAGTTAGCCTCTAGAAAGTTCAAGCCTATTATTGGCGGTGACTATCGTTTGACAGTGACTTTTGAGTCAAATGAGAATGAGAAGCTATATGGTATGGGTCAATACCAGCAGGAAATTTTGAATATAAAAAACTGCAATTTTGAGCTAGCTCATCGAAACTCTCAGGCTAGTATTCCTTTTGTTTTGTCTAGCTTGGGGTATGGATTCCTGTGGCATAATCCTGCCATAGGCCGTGCCAGCTTCGGTAAAAACTATACAGAATGGTATGCGGAAAGCACAAAGCAATTAGATTACTGGATTACAGCAGGGGATACACCAAGTGAAATTGTGGAAGCCTTTGCAAATGCAACTGGAAAGGTACCTATGATGCCTGAATATGGCCTAGGATTCTGGCAGTGCAAGCTTCGATATTATAGCCAGGAACAGTTGTTGGAGGTTGCAAGGGAATATAAGCGTAGAAATATCCCAGTTGATGTAATTGTTTGTGACTTTTTCCATTGGCCTAAGATGGGAGATTTCCGCTTTGATGAAGAGTTTTTCCCAGATCCTAAAGCCATGGTAGATGAGCTGAAAGAGATGGGTATGGAGCTAATGGTTTCAGTATGGCCTCAGATTGATCTGCAAAGCGAAAACTTTGAGGAGATGAAAGAGAGAGGGCTACTAGTAAAGCCAGAAATGGGTGTAAACGTATGCATGCAATTTGGTGGAGACAGTGTATTTTTTGATGCAACTAATCCAGAAGCAAGAAAATATGTCTGGGAAAAGTGTAAAAAGAATTATTATGACTACGGCATAAAGATTTTTTGGCTAGATGAGGCTGAACCAGAGTATGGCGTATATGATTTTGATAATTATAGGTATTATATGGGCCCCAATGTACAAATAGGTAATATATATCCTCAACTTTATTCAAAAACATTTTATGATGGAATGAAAGCTGAGGGACAAGAGAAGATTGTAAACCTAGTTAGATGTGCATGGGTAGGAAGCCAACGTTATGGTGCCCTTGTCTGGTCAGGAGATATCCCCTCTACCTACGAAGCCTTAAGAAAGCAAATTTGTGTTGGACTACATATGGGTATTTGTGGTATACCTTGGTGGACAACTGATATTGGAGGGTTTCATGGAGGAGATCCAAATGATGAAGGATTTAGAAAGCTTTTAGTGCGCTGGTTCCAGTTTGGTACATTTAGCCCTGTAATGCGGCTACATGGTGACAGAAAACCATTCACACCCTTATTTAGAAAAGATGGAAGTCCTTACTTATTTACCGGAGGGGATAATGAAGTTTGGAGCTTTGGCGATGAAGTCTATGAGATTTTAGTAAAATATATAAACTTCCGTGAAGCTATGAGACCGTACACTAGAGAATTAATGCGTGAGGCTCATGAAAAAGGTACACCTGTTATTCGTACCATGTTCTATGAATTCCCAGAAGAGGAAGTATGTTGGGAGCTTAAGGATCAGTATATGTTTGGTAGTGACATTCTTGTTGCGCCTATTGTATATGAGGAGACCTATTCACGTGATGTATATCTTCCATCAGGTGCTACATGGACCAATATCCATGATGGAAAAGTTTATGATGGCGGTCAATGGATTAGGGTAGATGCCCCCCTTGATGTAATTCCTGTATTTTTAAGGGATGGAAAGCACAAAGAACTTATTGGAAGGATATAAGCTGTGGTGAAATGATCATTAATGTTTCATAAAGGCTACTTTGTAACTTATTATATGGGGCGTAAGTTGGATGAAGGGAGAATTATCCTTGGACAAGAATAACAAAGCTATAGCTAATATAAATGTAGATGCCAGTGATTGGAAGGGAGAACTGGCTCATAACTGAAATTATATAGGGACAGATGAATGCAATTATATTCATGAGCCTGAAGGGGAAGCCTTACTGGCAGAGTTTGGCCGCTTTGCAGAGAAACCCTATTATGTGCGTCCTCATCATTTATTTTGTACAGGCAATAGAAGAGGTACTATTAAATGGGGCTCTACAAATGTTTATACAGAAGATGAACAGGGAAATCCCATCTATGATTTTGAGGTATTTGATAAAATATTTGATACTATCCTAAAAACAGGTTGCAAGCCTTTTGTTGAACTAGGCTTTATGCCTTATGATCTAGTAGACAAATCCTTTGTTGAGGAAGGGGATCCGTGGAATAGGCAAAGTATTTATCAGCGGTATGGCTGGGCATGCCCGCCTAAGGATTATGATCGCTGGCGTGAATTGATTTCTACTGTTGTAGGGCACTTGGTTGATCGCTATGGAGCAGAAGAAGTAGAAACATGGTACTTTGAGCTGTGGAATGAGCCAGATCTAGATTATTATTGGAAGGGCTCTGTAGAGGAGTTTTGCAAATTGTACGATTATACAGTAGCGGGCATAGTTGATGTTTTACCTAGCGCCTATATCGGGGGTCCGGCTACCACTGGTCCTGTTCAAGGAAGTAAATCTGCAAGTTTTTTAGATGTCTTTCTGCATCACTGCCGCTATGGAACAAATTATGTTACTAATAAGACAGGTACACGGCTAGACTTTATTAGCTTTCATATTAAGGGAGGAGGTTTTCCCTTTGATCTGCGCCCCAAAAAGGATTTCCCCTCCATACATACCATGCTGCAGCAGCTGTCATTAGGTTTAGATATTATTGAAAAGTATGGCTATAAAGGATTGGAAGTAATTCTTTCTGAGGCTGATCCCGATGGATGGGCGGAGGGGGAATGCATGACAATATCAACCTTTATTTCCGTAATACCTCCTATTATGCTAGCTTTGTGGCATCAAGCTTTTACCATATACAAAAGTTGGCTGAGGCACGGGGATTTGATGTACGCCCCCTAACTTGGGCATTTGTGTTTCCAGGTGAACGTTGCTTTGAGGGAACAAGAGCTTTTCAAACCCAGGGTATAGATAAGCCAGTACTTAATATATTCCGCATGTATGCCCTTATGGAGGACAAAAAGATAGGCTTTATTAGTGACAAGGCCATTGATATGTCAGGTTCCATTGACCCCTACAGATCTGGGGCACATCCAGAAGTAAATGGCTTTGCAGCTATGAGCGGAAATAAATCCATTGATATATTAATATATTGCCACCATGACGACTGGTGGAATGTTAAAGGTGAGTACACTGTAAAGCTTACTGTATCAAATATTCCCTTCTTGTCTAAGAAGGTCAAGCTAGTTCATTATCGCATTGATGATGAATTCAGCAACGCTTGTAGCCTGTGGAACAGCCTGGGCAGACCTTATTATCCTTCTCCGGGCCAAATGGAGAAGCTAAAGGCCAAAGCTGGCCTTGAAATGCTCTGTCCTCCACAAGAGATAGACATAGTTGATGGAAGCATAGTACTGGATTTTAGCCTGCCTGTACATGGAATATCCCTTATCCGTGTAATGCAGGAAGACTAGGCAGGAAGATTAGCTGGAAAGAAAATAGTATAGGATACAAAAGAACCCCTAGAAATTAAAAAAGTTAATTTAATTGTAACTGATTCAAATAATTAATATATAAGGAGTGTGCATATGGGTAAATTAAAGGCAAAAATCAAGGATAACTTTTGGTCCAAGTATGATGCTTTAGTTAGAGATGTGGTTATTCCCTATCAAAGGGATGCCTTAAACGATAGAGTGGCAGATGCCGATCCCAGTGCTGCCATTCGTAACTTCCGCATTGCAGCTGGTGAGGAAGAAGGCGAATTTTATGGAATGGTATTCCAAGATAGTGACGTAGCTAAATGGCTAGAAGCAGTAGCCTATAGCTTAGAAAACCATCCTGATCCGGAATTGGAAAAAGAGGCGGATGAGGTTATTGATCTAATTGGCAGGGCACAACAGCCAGACGGATATCTCAATACCTTTTATATAATAAATGGACTGGAAAACAGATGGACCAATCTTCATGAGTGTCATGAGTTATACTGCGCAGGTCACATGATTGAGGCAGCTGTAGCCTATTATGAGGCAACAGGGAAAAGAAAATTTTTGGATATAGTGTGCAAATTTGCTGATCATATTGATAGCGTATTTGGTCCAGAAGATGGAAAATTAAAAGGTTATCCAGGACATCAGGAAATAGAACTGGCTCTTGTGAAACTTTTTAGAGTAACAAAAGATAAAAAATATCTTAATCTGGCAAAGTTCTTTCTAGACGAGCGTGGCAAAGATCCCTACTATTTCGATATAGAATGGGAAAAGAGGGGCAAGACATCCCATTGGACAGGGGGTAAGGGCGCAGCTCCCAGCAAGAGCAAAGAATATAACCAGGCCCATCTGCCGGTAAGAGAACAAACCGAAGCGGTGGGACACGCTGTAAGGGCTGTATACATGTATACGGCTATGGCAGATGTAGCAATGGAAACTGGTGATGAAGAGCTGTTAGAAGCTTGCCGTAGATTATGGAACAATATTGTATATAAGAGAATGTATATAACAGGAGCTATTGGTTCCCAGGTTCATGGTGAGGCCTTCTCCTTTGACTATGATCTACCCAATGATACTGTATATGCTGAGACCTGTGCAGCTATTGGACTAGTCTTTTTTGCTAGCAGAATGCTGGAAGCTGAACCTAAGGGCCAGTATGCCGATGTTATGGAAAGGGCACTATACAATGGGGTTATTAGCGGTATGTCCTTAGATGGCAAGAGCTTCTTCTACGTAAATCCCTTAGAGGTTAACCCAGAAGCCTGTGAGAAGAACGGTAACTTTAGACATGTTAAACCTGTTCGACAAAAATGGTTTGGATGCGCATGCTGCCCTCCCAATGTTGCAAGGCTATTGGCATCCCTAGGCCATTATATCTATGGAATAAAGGATAACACAGTATATACCCACCTATATATTGGCAGCAATACAGAAGCAGATATAGATGGAACTAAGGTAAACATAAGCCAAGAAACCAACTATCCTTGGGATGGTAAAGTTTCCATTACTATTAACCTAGATGGAGCAAAGGAATTTGGTCTAGGCCTTCGTATTCCCGGATGGTGCAATGAGGCCAAGTTATCTGTCAATGGTCAAGAGCTAGATCTTGCTAGTGTAACGGTAGACGGCTATGCCATAATAAAGCGAAAATGGCAGAATGGAGATAGAGTAGAACTTGACCTGCCTATGGAGCCAGTAAGGGTAAGATCTAATCCTTTAGTTAGAGCCAATATAGGAAAGGTTGCAATTCAGAACGGACCCATAGTTTACTGCCTGGAAGAAGTAGACAATGGACCCAACCTTCATACTGTAGTATTGCCAAAGGATTCAGAATTAGAAGTATCCTTCCGGGAGGATTTACTGGGTGGGGTAAATATCATAACTGCTCAGGGTGAGAAAGCTAAGGTAGAGACATGGGGTTCAGAGCTATATAAGGCCAATGCATCTTTTGAGTACCAGCCTGCTAAACTTACCTTTGTGCCCTATTACGCATGGGTCAACCGACAGCCTGGTGAAATGACGGTATGGATTAGAGAGAGATAGATAAGTAAAAAACACTTTGCTTAAAATACCTTAAGCAAAGTGTTTTTTATTGACCAAGCAAGATAATACGTAGCTACTAGTCTGTCTACGTGATATAATATACACATGTAAATGGTAAAAAACTCTATGGGAGTGACACCTATATCTGGGTCATAGGGAATCTTTGCTGCGAGGTCTATGAAAGGAGAGGAAATCTGGTGCATGATATTTTAATGGAATTAGATGACCATATGAAAAAGCATCCTATTATAAATACCCATTCTCATCACTTGCGGGATGGCTATTTTGAAAGATTTAACTTAAAAGCAGTGCTAAGAAATAGCTATGTTAACTGGTACCAAGTACCTTTAAAGGATACATATGAAAGTAGGGTCAACTATTTAGAAAAAAATAGCTACAACTCCTATTTTGTATGGCTGGAGAAAAGCCTCCAAGACTTGTATGAATTTGATGAGCCTCTGTCAGCTGATAATTGGCACGAGCTTTCAAGCAGGATAGAAAAAGCCCATAAGGGCAGAGAATATCATATGGATATACTAAGGGACAAATGTAATTATAAGAAAATTATATTGGATACCTATTGGCAGCCAGGCAGTGACAATGGCAGGCCTGATATATTTACACCTACCTTTAGAGTGGATCCCTTTTTCTTTGGATATAGCCCAAATGTTCGGGATCACGACGGTAACAGCCCTTATAAGCTATATAGCAATGTTCCTCAAGATCTAGATGAATATATATCCTTTATTAAAAATCTAATAATTCAAAAAAAGGAGCAAGGCTGTATAGCCCTTAAATGTGCAATAGCCTATGATCGGGATCTAAATTTTACCAAGGTATCGAGGGATAAAGCCTATAAAGTCTTGAAGATTGAGGATACCCATAGGACAGATGAAGATATTAAGGCATATCAAGATTATGTATTTTGGAAGATATGTGAAATAGCTGCTGAGCTAAAACTGCCTGTTCAATGCCATACAGGTATGGGCCAGCTTAAAGGCACCAATGCACTGGCCATGAAGGAGATTATTGAAAGCAATCCTGATACCAAATTTGTAATCTTTCATTGCAGCTATCCTTGGCTTGATGATGTAAATGCCTTGTTGCGCAGCTACGATAATGTATATCCGGATTTATGCTGGTTGCCTATACTTTCCACATCTGCAGCCGTTAGAATGCTCCATGAGCTCATAGAGGGAGGAACCTCTGATAAAGTGTGCTGGGGATGCGATACATGGACATCCGAGGAAAGCTATGGTGCCCTCTTAGCTTTTAGGTTTGTCTTGGGCAAGGTCCTTAAAGAAAAGATGGAGGATGGCTATATCACATTAAATGATGCAAAGAAGATAATCGACAATATTATGTACAACAATGCATTTAAGCTATATTATAACAACAATTAGCATTTTTGCCTTATAATAGCTATTATTTTCAACTATTATTAACAAATTTTGGGAGGTATAATCAATGAGTAGGTTTAATAGATTAGATGATCTATTGAAAAGCTTTGTTGATAGAGGACCGGCAGGTTGTGCTTGTTCTGTTATCAAAGATGGTGAAACCATGTACGAAGGGTATTTTGGCTATGCTGATCTGGAAACTCAAAAGCCCATCACACCAGATACCATCTACCGTATTTATTCCATGACAAAAGTTGTAACCTGTACAGCAGCACTTATTTTATATGAGAGAGGATTATATTTACTCAATGATCCACTTTATGAGTACCTTCCCGAGTTTAAAAACCCACAAGTTTATCACCGTACTCCTACTGGTGATCTATATACGGCTCCTGCTAGTCGACCCATTCTTGTAAAAGATCTTTTTACCATGTCATCAGGCTTGACCTATGGTGGAAATCAAAATGAAACTGAACGGCAAACTAGCAAGGTTATGGAAGAGTTAAGACAAAAGCAGGCCGCGGGCGAAAAATATGATGTTAGAGCTTTATCTAAAGCCTTGGCAGAAATTCCTTTGGCATTTGAGCCTGGAACCCATTGGAAGTATGGTTTAAGCCACGACATTTTAGGGGCATTTATTGAAGTGGTGTCAGGAAAAAGCTTTGGTCAATTCTTAAAGGAGGAGATATTTGAGCCTTTAGGCATGAATGATACCTTCTTTAGAATCCCAGATCAAAAGAAAGATAGGTTATGTAGTTTATATAACCGTTCTGACGATGGTACTTTAACCAAAAATACCAGCATGGATGCCAACTATCAACCAGATGCTACATTTGAAGGCGGTGGCGGAGGCCTATTATCTACTCTCGGAGACTATAGCCGTTTTGCACAAATGCTGGCTTGTGGCGGTGAATTAGACGGGGTTAGGATACTGGGATCAAAGACTATTGATTTAATGAGAACTAACCACCTAAGTCCACAGCAGTTAGCAGATTTTAACTGGCCTTATCTGGCAGGATACGGCTATGGGTTGGGCGTTAGAGTTATGATAGATCCTGTAGCAGCCGGTAGCAATGGTTCAATAGGTGAATTTGGATGGTGCGGACTGGCTGGAACCTGGGTTATGATAGATCCCGAAGAAAGATTATCCGCAGTTTATATGCAGCAGATGCTGCCTAATTTTGAAGAGTATCATCAGCCTAGACTTCGTGCTGTCATATATGGCGCACTGTAAATAAGAAAATCCTTAGTAATAAAATTTTTGTTTTAAAATAATGATTTGGGGTATATATGTGAATGCGTTAGTGTTTGGACAAGTAAGGGGGTAATTGCAATGAGTGGTTCAATTGATTACGAGCAACTAATTACAGAAATAAGCAAATGCTGTCTCACCGAGGAAGTTTGTGGTGAATGTCAAAATGAAAAATGCCTTATAGGATATTGCAAGAGCTGCCTTTTGACTGTTCTTAAGCAAGATGATAGATTCATTGATGGTGGAGCAGATAATATCCCTTATTGGGATGTGAAAATATACGATAATCAAGAAAATATAATTGAATCTATTGGCTTTTTACTTGGTCAGTGTCGTAACTGTAATTTTTATCACGATGAAGATTGCATTATCAATATCGTTCGTGAATGTCTTGAAATAATACTCTTTGGTGATTCTCAAGAGTACAAGGGAAGCGCATTTATGTATCTAAATGATATAAAGTCCATTAACAGCGAAATTGCTGATAAGATATTTGAAGCTTACAACAGGAGAAAGGAGTAGTGATCCATGGACAAAATTATCCTTACTGTTGAAAATGTAATCGGGGAAAGCAAGGGGACTCCCCTTGAAAGAGCGGTAAAGCAAAATTTTAAAGGCGAAACTACTGAAGTGGGAGTCTATTTGGCCATAGCCAGGCAGGCAGAGAGAGAAGGATATCCGGAGATTGCTCAAGTATTAAGGAGTATTGCCTGGGAAGAGGCCGAGCATGCTGCCAGGTTTGCAGAGCTTAACGGTATGATAAGTGATAATCTATTTGATAATATAGCCCAGATGCTGGAAGGAGAGACTTTTGCTAATAAAGACAAGAAAGAAGCAGCAGATAAAGCAGCAGAGCTGGGATTGGAGACAGTCAGGGATTATTTCAATGAATCAGCCAAGGATGAGGGACGTCACGCAAGGATGCTGGAAGGCATATTAAATCGTTATAAGAAATGAGTTAGACATGTTTATGTCTAACTCATTTTTTCTATTCTTTATCTATTTACTCATGTATGTCTGTGCAATATCAAAATTACACTAGTATACAGGCAAATAAAAATTATTCCCCCTAGCTATTAATAAGAATTGGTATATGTGGAGATACTAACTTCTAGAATAATATGGTTAAAGGGGGGGCAGCATATTGGCGCTGAATATATTTAGAAAATGGCTGGGGAAGGGGGTTAGCAATAAGACAGGGAATAATGAAGGACAGATTAGTAAAGATAATCAGCAAAGTCAAAAGGATCAGACTATATATGGCATAAAGTTTCGAAATATTAAACTAACCCGAAACTTACAAGACAATATAACTAATATTAAAAATGCCATGAATAACAACTTTGATATAAAAACAAAGGAATTTAGGCTAAGGGGACAGGAGATCCGTGCAGCAGTAATATATATACAGAGCGTTGCAAATGAGGATACAATTTTGCAGCATATTGTTAATCCTCTTATGATTGAGTCCTCTTTAATTATAGATAAGGATGATCCAATTCTCTTTAAGACCATAATAGAATCAATGGTAACTGCTGAATATGTAAAGGTTGTGGAGTCTCTAGATGAGATAATATTTGCCATTATGTCTGGAGATACTTTTTTATGCATTCAAGGCTATGATAAAGGATTTATAATCAGTACTAGGAAATATGTGGGCAGACAGGTTGGAGAACCAATTTTGGAGCCTTCTGTACAAGGCTCTCAGGAAAGTTTTACTGAAACAATAAAGGATAATATCGGCCTTATACGCAGGAGATTAAGGGATCCTAACCTGGTTTTCAATGTACATAAGTTGGGAAGAAGAACTCAATTAGAGGTTGTAGTTATTTATATAAAGGATATAGCCAATCAAAATATAGTTGATGAGGTTATTAGAAGAATAAGTTCTTTAGATATAGAAGGGGTTCATAATGCAGCACAGCTAGGGCTACACATAACCGATAGTCCAAACTCAATTTTTCCTCTGTTCCAGGTAACAGAGAGACCCGACAGGACAGTAAGAGGACTCATGGAGGGTAGAGTTGCTATCCTAGTAGAGGGTGGATCTCGTGCCTTGTTAGTGCCTGTCACATTACCCCTGCAGGTCCAAAGTGTAGATGATTACTACGAGAACTGGATTGTAGGTTCTATTTTGCGTATATCAAGATATATAGGTTTATTTATATCATCCTTTCTCCCTGCTATATACATAGCGGTAACCAGTCACCACCCAGGCATGCTGCCCACTATATTGGTTTTGACTATTGCAGGCTCTAGGGCAGGAATGCCTTTTCCAGGTTTCCTAGAAGCAATTCTCATGGAAGTGACTATTGCTATGCTTCAGGAAGCCAGTATACGCCTGCCTAGAGTAGTAGGTCAAACAGTATCTATTGTAGGAGGTTTGGTTGTTGGTCAGGCAGCTGTACAGGCTGGAATTGTAGGACCAATTATGGTTATTATAACAGCTCTTACTGCTATAGGTTCTTTTACCATACCCGACTATAGTTTAAGCCTGGCTACCAGAGCTATACGGATTCCCTTTATGGTATTGGCAGCCACATTAGGTATTTTTGGGGTTTCTATGGGCATGCTGTTGCTGCTTATTTATATTGCTGATCTAAAAAGCTTTGGGGTACGTTATATCCGTCCCTTATCCCCTTATAGGAGCAGCGACTTAAAGCAAACTTTGATTAGTAGTAAGGAAAGATCTATGGTAGACAGACCTATTTTTCTAAATCCTGGAGATAAGCAAAAGCAGTCAAATGCGAAAAGGGGAGATGGAGATGGACAATGAAAAGCTTACCCCATCACAAATATTTGTAATAGCGGTATTTAGTATTTTAGGTGTGGATATATTAGTGGTTCCCCATGATATGGTATCTTTAGCAGATCAGGATGCTTGGATTTCACTCCTATTAGGTGGAGTATTACTTTTCTTGGGTGCCATACCCTTTTTATATCTTTTAAACCTTTATCCTGATAAAGATCTGCCCCAGATTATCTTGCAGGTAGCAGGGAAATGGATAGGGAGAATTTTATTCTTGCCTATAATTGTCTTTGTTATCATGTATGCAGCCATGTCTACTAGGCTATTTGCTCAAGCGCTGAAACTCTTTTTGGTAGATAAAACACCTTTATGGATTCTTGTAATATCTTTGGTAGTTGTAGCCGCATATATGGTATATAAGGATGTATTTACACTGGGAGCTGTACTGGATATTCTTTTCCCCATTACTATCGTCAGCCTACTAATACTTGTAGTGCTGTCTTTGCAAAATATACAACTTGATAGGATAAAGCCAATTCTATTTAGAAATACTAAAAATGTTATCAAGGCTATTTTACCTGGATACTATCATTTTGCTGGTTTTGGCGCAATTTCATATTTTATGCGCTTTGTATCTGATATGAAATCAGCCTACAAATCTTATTTATTAGGTCTTGGCGTTCCTGTGTTTTTCTATGTGATCACAACTGTAATATGTATTATGGTTTTTGGTGTGCCCCCCCTTAAAGTTATAGTTTATCCTACATTGAATCTTTCAAAGTCCATTGAATTCGAAGCTGCTATTTTGGACCGATTAGAATCCTTTATGGCAGTATTTTGGATATCCATGGTATTTTCATCCTTAGCCATATTTTATTATGCTTCAGTGAGAAATTTATCTGAATTTTTCTCCATTCCCAACCAGTACAGAACATACGTGATTTGGGCCCATATTCTTATATTGCCTATAATTGCCCTCATTCCCCCAAGTAGTATAATTGTATTTGAACTTCATGAAAAAGTAAAATATATTGAGGTTCTCATTGGCTTTTTTATATTTCCCATAATCACTGCCTGGGCAGTTATCAAGAAGAAGAGGGAGATGAAGCAGTGAAAAAGTTAAAGCTCTCAATTATTATACTACTAATTTCAGTATGTCTGTTAATATTTACTGGATGTTGGGATCGTAAGGATATAGAAGATAGAGGATATGTTTTGGGAATTGCTGTAGACTCCTATACTCCAAATGATTCTCAAGCAAAGGGAGATGAGGAAAAAAAGCAGGAATTTGAAGAGACCCAGACGGCTATAGGAGAGCCTCTCTATGAGATGACTGTACAGTTACCTATAATTAAAAGATCCCCCTCTCTCGCTGCATCAGGTGCAGGGAGTTCTGATGGTCAACCAAAAACCTGGCAGATAACCCAGACAGGCAATGATTTTATTAGCATGGAGAGAGAGATGGAATCTAGAACCAGCCTTACCCTCTATTATGAACACCTTCAAGTTCTCATTCTATCGGATAAGGTACTAAAGGACGGATTAAATAATATGATAGATTTTTTCTTAAGACACAGGGAAATGAGAACCAGTGTTAGCCTATTTGTTGCGGAAGGTTCTGCAAAAAAAATCCTGGATGTAGTACCTCAGGAAGAGGATCATTCTTCTACTTATTTATTTGAGCTACCTATTAATGCTGATAAAAATGCTAGAATTGCTTATAAGCATAATCTGGGGGAGGCAATGAATTGCCTTCGCAGCGGAGATGCTTTTATTTTGCCTAGGGTAGAGGCTTCCAAGGATGAAATTAAGATAACAGGCGGCGCCTTGATTAAAGATGGAAAAATGGCGGGTTGGGCCGATGAGTTGGACATTGAAGTCATTAACATTCTTGCAGATGAATATAAAGGTGGTACTGTAGTGGGACGTTTATCTGGACATGATGAGGGGATTATAGTCATGGAGGTTACTGATTCAAAAACTAAAGTTACGCCTATAATAAAAGATGGGGAATTAAGCTTTGATGTAGATGTAAAGGTGAAAGGAAAGTATGCTGAGCAGGTGGGAGTTACTAGTGGAGGAAGGGTGGATAAAGAATATATAAAGGAATGTGAAAAGGAGTTTGCTAGAACAATAGAAAGAAGATGTAGAATAACCATTGAAAAGATGCAAAAAGAGTATAACGTGGATGTCTTCCAATTAAGTAGAAAGGTACGAACTCAAAAGCCAGCCTATTGGGAAGAAGTGAAAGATCAATGGGATGAAATTTTCCCGAATCTTGATATAAATGTAAGGGCAGATGTTACAATTCAATTAATTGGAGTTATGAAGTAATATTTATTCTAGACCTGCATCCTGCAGGTTAAAAACTTTTTTGGAGCAATTGTGCTAATGCATTTATTTTTTTGTTGATACAGTATATAATATACTTATTCAAACCTTACATTGCTTCTATATGTATAGTTATTAATGTATTGTTTAAAGCACAATAAACTTAAGAAAGAGAGGATCTTGGTCATGATATTTGATATGCCGTTAGAACAGCTTAAAAAGTATCAGGGAATAAACCCACGTCCACATGATTTTGATGAGTATTGGGATAAGGCTCTAGAAGAAATGAAATCTATTGATCCACAGGTAGAACTTATTCCAGCAAAATTTCAAGCTCCATTTGCAGAATGTTTTGATCTTTACTTTACGGGGGTTGGCGGTGCTAGAATACATGCAAAATATTTACGCCCCAAAAACAGTGATAAGCCACATCCAGCTGTTTTGATGTTCCATGGTTATAGTGGTAGCAGCGGTTCTTGGTACGATAAGCTGGGCTATGTAGCAAGTGGTTTTTCCGTAGCTGCCTTGGATTGTAGAGGCCAGGGAGGCTTGTCTGAAGATGTTGGAGGAGTTAAAGGAAATACTTTATATGGGCATATAATAAGAGGTCTTGACGATTCTCCTGAGAAACTCCTATATAGAAGTATATTTTTAGACACAGCTCAGCTAGCTAGAATAGTTATGGACATGCCTGAAGTGGATGAAAATCGTGTTGGTGCTTTAGGAGGATCACAAGGGGGAGCCTTAACCTTAGCTTGTGCAGCCTTAGAGCCAAGGATAAAAAGGTTGGCGCCTGTATATCCATTTTTATGTGATTATAAGAGAGTATGGGAAATGGATCTTGCTAAAAATGCCTATCAGGAACTGACAGACTATTTCAGACGCTTTGATCCTACTCACGCCAGGGAAGATGAGATCTTTACTACCTTAGGATACATAGACGTGCAGTATTTAGCAAATAGAATAAAGGGAGAAGTATTGATGGCAGTAGGGCTTATGGATACAATATGTCCTCCATCAACCCAATTTGCTGCTTATAATAAAATCACTTCCAAAAAGGAAATGGTTATATATCCCGATTATGGTCATGAAATGTTGCCAGGATTTGATGATATGACTTTTGAATTTATGATGGGATTATAAACTAAAATATAATTTTTATAAAGCCGTATTTAGAGATTAAGTTTTCAGATATTTACCAAGCAACTTATAAGCTGATTTATTATTAGAGAAGAGGGTATTAAATGATTTTGACTGTAACTCTTAATCCTGCTGTGGATAAGGTTTATGAAGTGGAATCCTTTGCAGTAGGGGATGTATTTCGCCCCAAAGACATGTGGGCAACTGCTGGCGGAAAAGGTTTAAATGTGTCCAGAGTGGCTACAATCTTGGGTGAGAAGGTGAGGGCCACTGGTTTTCTAGGCGGCAGTAATGGAGCTTTTATAAGGAATGAGATAAAAAAGCAGGGGATTGAGGATGCTTTCGTAGAAATATCAGGAGAAACACGCATATGTATTGCTATCAATGATCCTATAGCCAATACATCTACAGAAATCTTGGAACCAGGGCCTGTCATAACAGCTCAGGAGCAGGAGAAGTTCTTGAAAAGATTTAGGCAGCTTGTTAAAGAAGCAGATATTGTTACCATATCGGGTAGCCTTCCAAAGGGAGTAGATATAGACTTTTATGGGAAGCTTATAGACATTTCCCGAGAATTTGGTAAAAGAGTACTGCTGGATACTAGTGGTGAAAGCCTTTTAAAAAGCTTAGAATTTACTCCCTTTATGATTAAACCCAATGAAACTGAGCTGGAGGCTATAGCGGATAAAAAAATTAGTACGGAGCAGGATATATTAGAGACTGCTATAAAGATTCATCAAATGGGTATCCAACTAGTATGCGTTACATTGGGAGGAAATGGATGCATAGCAGTAACAGAGGAGGGTGCTTTTCGTTTAAATGCTCCCTCTATTGAGACGGTCAGTACAGTAGGATCGGGTGATTCTTTCTTAGCTGGTTGTGCAGTAGCACTGGTCCAGAATCAACCCATAGAAACTGTTTTAAAAACTGCTATGGCCTGCGGTATGGCCAATACTCAATTTGCTAGGACGGGTTATGTTAGCCGTGAATTGGTGGATAAATTTTACAAAACGGTTGTAATAAATCATCTCTAAAATATTATAGGTGCTCTTTATATAGCAGCACCTATATTTTTTATTTTTTAGAATTGCTGGGTTAAATGGCCATAGAATATTCTTTGCGATACATCTGGATATTATTAAATTTAACATATGTTGTTAATGATAAATAGTGTATAATATTAGTTAAATTCAGGCAAATAGGAAGGTGTTATATGGATAAAAAAAAGTATCTAGAGGAAATAGAAAGGGTAATCCAAGAAGGGAAATTCAAAGATACTTGGGAATCCTTATCTGCCTTTACTCCTCCCAAATGGTATATCAATGCCAAGTTTGGGATATTTATTCATTGGGGTGTTTACTCTGTTCCAGCATTTAACAATGAATGGTACCCAAGAAATATGTATATTCAGGGCTCAGAAGAGTTTAAGCACCATATAGCTACATACGGTCAACACAAAGATTTTGGCTATAAGGATTTTATCCCTATGTTTAAAGCTGAAAAATTTCATGCTGAGGAATGGGCAGAGCTTTTTAAGGCGGCGGGAGCCAGGTATGTTGTTCCAGTTGCAGAACATCATGACGGATTTCAAATGTATAAAAGTAAAATTTCGCGATATAATGCCTATGAAATGGGACCTAAGCGGGATGTGTTAGGGGAATTAAAAGAAGCTATTGAGAAACGAGGGTTGGTACTTGGTGCCTCTTCTCATAGAATGGAACATTGGTTTTTCATGGGGCACGGAAGAGAATTCGACAGTGATATAAAGGAACCACTGGTATGCGGTGATTTTTATTGGCCGGCTATGCCGGAGCCTGATCATCAAGATCTGTTTAGCCAACCTGCACCTTCCCAGGAGTTTCTGGAGGACTGGTTGATACGCACTTGTGAGATTGTGGATCGTTACCGTCCTAAACTAATATATTTTGACTGGTGGATACATCATAGTGCGGCAAAACCCTACCTAAAAAAGTTTGCAGCCTATTATTACAATCGGGCTGAGGAATGGGGAATGGATGTAGTTATCAATTATAAGCATGATGCCTTCATGTTTGGCTGTGCGGTAGTAGATATAGAGCGGGGACAGTTTGCTGATCAGAAGCCCTATTTCTGGCAGACAGATACATCCGTTGCAAGGAACTCTTGGTGCTACACTGAAAACAATGTGTACAAGACAGCATATGAGATTATTTGCGACCTTGTAGATGTAGTAAGCAAAAACGGCTGCCTTCTTTTAAATATAGGACCAAAAGCAGATGGAACTATTCCAGAAGAAGATAAGTCAATATTGCTTGAAATAGGGGAATGGCTAAAGGTAAATGGTGGAGCAATATATGATACTAAAGTATGGCGTGTTTTCGGCGAAGGACCTACAGCCATTGATGAGGGTCAGTTTACTGACGGAAAAGCCAAGACATTTACTCCGGAAGATATCCGTTTCACTGTAAGGGGATCTAACATTTACGCAACAGTGCTATCATTTCCTGAAGATGGCGTAGTAAAAATTAAATCCCTAGGCAAGAAAAATGCTGCAAAACTTCCCCATTTTCACGGAATTATTAAAGATGTTTCCGTTCTTGGGTTTACAGAAAAACCTGTATGGAAAAGAACCGAAGAAGCCCTTATTATATCTACTAAAACGGTAAAAAGCCATAATCCAGTTGTCTATAAAATCCTAGTAGATTAAAAATCCCAAAAAGGCAAGCTTTTTCTATTAATATAACAACTATAACAATAAATGTTTAAATCAATATTATAAAACCAAATCAATAAATAACGTACTAGTTAAAGGAGTTTGATCAGAAAAATGTACACAAAAGAAGATTTGCTAAAACAACTAGAAGACATGAAAATTGACAAAAAAGAAACATTGCCGGTTCATTCATCTATGAAGAGTATTGGGCAAGTAGACGGCGGTGCGGATACAGTACTAGATGTATTTTCCCAATACATGAAAGATGGGTTGCTGGTGCTTCCAACCCATACCTGGGCCTATATAAATAAGAATAATCCAAGATTTTATGTGGACAAATCTCCTTCATGTGTAGGGATATTAACTGAGCTTTTCCGCAAGAGACCAGGGGTTGTTAGATCACTGCATCCTACTCATTCTGTAGCAGCGTTAGGTAAGGACGCTAAAGAATTTGTCGCAGGAGATGAAAAATGTGATACTCCCTGTGGCAGAAATTCCGTTCCTGATCTGTTCTCTGATAATGAGCCTCTGGATCCGGAATTTGAGAAAGCTTTTTTAAAATAGCTAAGAAAAGAGGGTGGTGTCAATATGTCATTTGAGATAACCTGGCTTGGTCAGGGAGGATACCTTTTCAATTTGGGAGACAAGGTATTATGCATAGATCCCTACCTGTCTAACTCCATGTATAATGATGGTAAATACAATAGACTTCTTCCTATTCCTATTAGACCTAAGGATCTTAAGGCAGATATGATTATATGCACCCATGACCATATAGATCATTTAGATGAAGCTACTATTTCAAAAACAAATATGAATGATATTTTGTACGGTGGTCCTGATAGTTGCCAGCGGCGCTTTAAGGAGTTAGGCATACCTGAAGAAAATATTATCTCCCTAAACAGGGATGAAAGCTATGAATTAGGTTCGGCTAATATCCGTGGAGTTTTTGCTAAACACACCCAGGATAGCATTGGGGTAGTTATAGAATACGGAGATGCAAAAATATATTTGGTAGGGGATAGCCTTTATGATGAGAGATTGCTAGAAGTTAAAGATCTAAACCCTAATATTTTAATATGTTGTATTAATGGCAGACTAGGCAACATGAGCTATAAAGAAGCGGCTCAGCTGGCTATTGGTTTAGAGGTAGAAATAGCCATTCCCAGCCACTATGGAATGGTTGCTGAAAATACAGAAGACCCCAACAAATTTTTTGATTGCCTTAAGGGTACATCTATCGTGGGAATGGAGCTGCAACATGGGGTTAGCGTTACAATCCCTTAAAATAAGGATAAAATGGCCACCCATATATAATTGTGACAAGGCTTTATAAGAAGCTTAAATAGAAAGCTTATTAGCCAGTTTAAAAACCTTTGAACTAATTTTAGATTCAAAGGTTTTTTGTTTTAATTTAAGAATTTTGTAAGAAATTAAGCAAGGTTTTTGTAAGATAATTTATTTATCATAAGTTTAGGGCAGATGCTTTGCTATATCTTTTTATATGCTATAATCACTATAAGTTTGTGAAAAGAGGTGGAATAAGATTGCAAACCCCATGTATATTAGTTGTTGATGATGATAGGGAGATAGTAAAGGCTATAAGTATAAACCTTCGCAATGAAGGTTACAGGGTTATAGAGGCATATGATGGGATGCAAGCACTTGAGGCCATAAGTAGTCAGGATATTCATTTGATTCTCCTAGATATTATGATGCCTAAACTGGACGGCTTATCAGCCACTATGAAGATTAGGCAGGAAAAGAATATTCCAATAATTATTTTATCAGCAAAGTCTGAGGACTCCGATAAGATTTTAGGCTTATCTATGGGAGCTGATGATTATGTCACTAAACCCTTTAATCCTATGGAGTTAATGGCCAGGGTGAAATCTCAACTTAGAAGGTATATGACTCTAGGAGATGTAAATATGAAGGAAAAGAATAATAAAATAATAAGAACTGGAAGGTTAGCCTTTGATACCGAAACTCGGACCTTAACTGCAGACGGTAATCCAGTCAGGCTAACCGCCACTGAAACCAGGATCGTAGAGTTGCTTATTAAAAATATGGGCCGCGTCTTTCCTGCAGAAGAGATTTATGAACGAGTGTGGGGAGAAGTAGCCTATAGCGTAGAAAACACAGTCATGGTGCATATCAGGAGAATCCGAGAAAAGATAGAGATAAACCCAAGGGAGCCCGAATATCTAAAGGTGGTGTGGGGAATTGGATACAAGATCGAAAAAATCTAAAGCATTTAAATTTTGGCTTTGCTTTTTTATAGGAATTAACATTGTGGGGCTATCTATAATGGCTGGATTAACTATAGCAACACAGTTCTATGCAGAAAGACTACATTGGGATTTTAAGGAAACCCAAAGCTTTAAAGATAATATAGCTGCAAAATTCCATACTTTAGCAAGTTATATAGCTCATGATTCAAATATGGAGGATGCAGCTGAGAATAAGGAGTATTCAGATCCATACTTGGTAGAGTTAGAAGATGAGGGAGAAAATTTAATTTACTATGCTAAAAATCCTAAAAACCAAAAAGTTATTACCAACACAGAAATAGATTCAATCTTAGATACAAAAGCTTCTATATCTTTACCAGAAGGATATGATTTCTATATCTATTACAATGGTGAAAAATTTACAGGACAAAAAGATGGTAAGCCTTTGGATATATATAGGGACAGGGAATATAAGAACTCTTTATTAAGCCCATATTTAGAAAGCCCTCCCAGCTACACGGAACAATTAGGGTATGATATCCAAGGCTGTCAAATCCTTTTAATAGTTAAGAAGGATATAGTTGGAAACCCCTATGCCTATAGCAGCCTTTATAATCTTCAAAAGAGAAATAACTTATTAAAATGGATGATAATTGCTGCTATTATTGTATTTACTGTAGGACTTGGGCTTTTGGTATTATCTATAATTAAGCGTAAATATATAAAGGAATTTGAACATATGCTGGGCAAAATGCTTGGAACGATATTTTTTGAACTTAAAATGCCGGTTCTACTAATAGGATCCTTGATTATATTAATAACAGCCCAACAGTTATTCCAAATGAGCTTTCGTTATGCGGTTTTATTTGCTGTCGCAAGTTTTTGGTTCTTATATATAGTATGGATAGATTTTGGCACCAATGGTATGGGTGTTTTTACCAATACAATTGTTAATGCACTGATTCAAAGTTATAAAGCTTTTGAGAAAAAACGCCCTTTTCAAAAGGCCTTGCTTATGAGATTTTATACTTTTGTAGGATTGGAAATATTACTAATGCTACTGGCTGTAATATTTTTCTTGATAGCAGGAGCAAAGGGATTTTTGTTTATTTTATTTACTATTGTTATCATTACCTTGGCTGTTTACCTTTTTTATAGATATGTCCGTCGCTATACTAACACTATAGATGATATAGGCAAGATAATAGATCAAACGGATCGTATAAGGCAGGGGGATACCACTACAAAACTTCAATTAAGTCCTGATGCAGATCTCTTTGTCTTGGCTGAAAATCTAAATACCATACAGGAAGGCATAGCAGAAGCTGTAGAAAGAAGTGTAAAAAGTGAACGCATGAAAGTAGAGCTTATTACCAATGTATCCCATGACTTAAAGACACCCCTTACTTCCATAATTAGCTATGTTGATTTGCTTAAGAAGGAAGATATGCTGCCTGACCATGTTAAGGACTATATAAGGATATTAGCACAAAAATCAGAGAGACTGAAAACCCTTATTCAGGATATATTTGATTTATCCAAGGCTGTAAGCGGGGAAATGGAGTTTGAGAAAAAAGCCCTTGATCTAGGAAAGTTAATAGAGCAGACGTTGGCAGACTTGGATGATCCTATAGCACAATCCCAGCTTAAATTTAAGATCAATATTCCTGATGACCCAGTTCCCATAATAAGCGATGGCAATAAGCTCTATCGTGTGTTTTTAAACCTCTTTCAAAATACCCTTAAATATTCATTGAAGGGCACTAGGGTTTATGTTGATCTAGTAACTAATGATAAAAAAGCCATTGTTACCATAAAAAATATTGCAAATTATGAAATGAATTTTAGTGAGGAGGAGATAATTGAGCGCTTTGTACGCGGGGATAAAGCTCGATCCACTGAAGGATCAGGCTTGGGGCTTGCTATAGCTCAAAGCTTTACTCGAGCCTGTGGTGGGGATTTTAATATAAAGATAGATGGAGATCTATTTAAGGTAATGCTTACTTTTGATATAAAAAGTGATAAAATCATTGAAAAGGATGAAATGAAATGATATGCTAGTCTTAGCATTTGGTAAAACAATGCAATAGATGATAGGAAAACACTTACTAATACCATACAACATGAGGTGGAAAATTGTTAAAGAATAAAAATAAGCAAATAATTGCTGCAGACTTAGCATTATTCTTTGTAGCACTTTTATGGGGTGGTGGATTTGTAGCAGTTAAAGATGCTATAAGTAGCATCACGCCCTTTTATATGATTGCTATACGGTTTGGGGTTGCTGGGCTGCTAATTTTAATTTTTTGTTGGCCGAGATTCAAAAATGTAAAGAAGCAGGATATAAAGACGGGAATATTTGTAGGCTTATTTTTATTTCTAGGCTTTGCAGTTCAGACAATAGGGGCACAGTATACCACAGCGGGAAAGCAGGCTTTTTTAACAGGGGTTAACGTTGTAATAGTTCCTTTTCTTGAATGTATACTGTATAAGGATAAGTTAGATATATATTCTGTCATAGCTTCTATATTGTGCTTGGTAGGTATAGGATTTCTTACATTAAAAGGCAGTACATCTGTAAATATAGGGGATTTTTTGACTCTCATTTGTGCAGTGCTTTTTGCAGCCCATATAATTCTACTTGGGCACCATGCTAAAAAAGTTGATACTGCAGTATTATCTGTAATACAAATGCTAACCACAGGGCTTTTATCTTTAGCATGTGCATTAATATTTGAGCCTTTTCCTAGGTCTTTACCATCAGACATTTATCCATCAGTTGTATACATGATATTCTTTAGTACTATGCTAGCTTTTTCCATCCAGACCATAGCTCAGAGGTATACCTTTGCCAGCCATGCATCTATAATCCTGTGCCTTGAGTCAGTATTTGGCTCCATATTCGCTGTTATATTTCTTGGAGATGTCTTTACTGCTAGCATGATTTTCGGATGCTTTTTAATACTAATGGGAATTATCACTGCTGAAACAAAGCTTCAATTTTTAGGTGGATATAGAAATTTAGGCAAATACCTAAAACGGAAGTTTGTGGATGTTTAAAGGTAAACAGTGTAACCCTATCAATATTAACTTATTTAAATATCTCCATGTGTGGCATGTAGCAATAAATAATAACAGAGCTTGGGGCTGAAAGTCCTGAAATAGGGGGACATGCATAATATGAGCATAATAGTATTGGATTCAATAAATTTTAGGGTTGATGTAGATAAGTTGCTTGAAAGTTTGAATATGGATAGGGATAGTGAATATGTAGAACATATTTTAAGGCTTGCACAAATAGCCAGTGAAATTGGAAAACCTAAGGTCATGTATAAAGAAGCTGTCATCGATGTAAAGGGCCAGGATTATGTAATAGTAGATGGGATAAAATTTAGCAGTCATATATTGCGGATTAATCTTGAGTCAGTAGATAGAATTTTTCCCTATGTGTGCACTTGTGGCAGTGAGCTGAGTGAATGGGCAGAATCCCTAGATGATATGCTAGAACAGTACTGGCTAGAAAAGATAATGGAGATGGCCCTTGATAAAGCTGTTGAGACTTTTGAAAGCCATATGGAAGCAAATTTTAAACTAGGGATTACATCCAATATGAATCCAGGTTCTATTGAAGATTGGCCTATTAGCCAACAGCGAGAATTGTTTGCTCTTTTGGATAATCCCTATGAAAAGATAGGAGTGAAGCTCACTGATAGTTATTTAATGCTGCCTATGAAGTCCGTATCAGGAATCCGCTTTTCTTCTGATTTAGATTTTATCAATTGTCAGCTTTGTGCCAGGGAAAGCTGCGAAAGACGTAGAGCAGGATTTGATGAGTATCTATATAAGAAATATAAGGAATGGGATAAATAATGCCACGGCTATTACCGTGGCAATTTATTAATATCTTGCATATGTTTTAGCTGTCTTTACCATAACTTTGGCATTGTCTACGCTGGCATTGGCGGGATACTCACAGCCAGTAGCAAGGATAAGTCCTCCATCCTTTTTAAAAGTATCTATATCCTTCCTGTATCCATTCAATGTTTTACTTTAATGTATAGCTGATTTAAAAGCTGAAAGTGGTGGTATATATGATCTGGGAAGTTGCTCCTTATCAATGACACATTATTTGGGGAAATTATCAGTTGCTGAATTAGCACAGCAGGCTAATACACATAATAAGAGAGCAGGGAAGGAAGTGAAAAGCCTATGAATCGGGATATAGCTAAAATATACTATTTGTACCATAGTGGATTTGCAGTAAAAATCAAAGATAATTTACTAATTTTTGATTATTATTTCCACCAGCCACAGGAAGGCATTATGGGATTAGACAAGGGTACCATTTCCCATGAAGACATAAGGGAAGCAAAAAATATATATGTATTCGTGTCTCATAGTCATTATGATCATTATAATCCCATTATCTTTGAGTGGAGTAAAATTAATAACAATATCCAATATTTTCTCAGCTTTGACATAGATGTGCCCACTAAAGATGTAAATTATCATAGTATGCATCCCTATCAAGAATACAGGGATGACTCCATATTTGTAAAAACATATGGCTCTACAGATTTAGGGGTATCCTTTATAGTAGAAATAGATGGATTTAGAATATTTCATGCAGGAGACTTAAATTGCTGGTATTGGTACTATGAATCAACTCCTCAGGAGTTAGAGGAGGATGAGAATAAGTTTTTAGTAGAATTAGAAAAAATCAAGGATGAAAATGTGGATATAGCATTTTTCCCAGTGGATCCAAGATTGCAGGAGTACTATTATATGGGCGGTGAATATTTTATAAAAGCATTAAAGCCTAAATTATTCATACCCATGCATTTTGGGAATGACTATGATATAACCAGAAATTTTGCTCAAAGGCTTGCGCTGGAGCCAACCCAAATAGTAGAATTGTCTCACAGGGGACAAGAAATAATATATAGAAAACAATATATGGAGGGAGAATACAGATGAAGTTTAAAATTGCTCACACAAATTTTAATGTTTTAGACTTGGACAAAAGTATCGCCTTTTACAAAGAAGCATTGGGCTTGGAAGAGATTAGTAGAAAGGAAGCAGAGGACGGGAGTTTTACTCTAGTATTTATGGGGGATGGAACCACAGAGCATCAAGTAGAGCTTACATACCTTAGGGATAGAAAAGAACCCTATGATCTAGAAGATAATGAAATTCATTTGGCTTTTCTAGTAGATGATTTTGAGGCTGCTTACAATCATCACAAGGAAATGGGATGCATTTGCTTTGAAAATAAGGAGATGGGCATTTATTTTATAGAAGATCCTGACGGATACTGGATTGAAATAATTCCGCAAAAGAGATAAACAGAGAGCAGAGTCGGTTTAAACCGACTCTGCTTTTTGGTTATGGAAGCAACCGTTACTGCAACAGCCATTTTTATTTGCCCCACAACAGCCGTATCTGTCAGGTTCCAAAGCTAGGTCAGCGGGAGTTTGACAGCGTGGACAGTGGGTATTTATATCTTCATCGAAAAATGCTCCACAGCTTGGGCATTCTATATGCATAAATTTCTCTCCTTTACACTATTATGGGTGTTATTTATACTATAAAGGTTATTATAACACACCCTATATTATACTCTATGGAGCCACTCATGGGAAATAGATAATTACAAGGAAATTGCTGTAATAGTCTAAAAAGCTATAAATTGACAAAGGAAATAGTAAAGGTTAGAATTGAGTTTAGAATAATATATTTTATTCCTGTAATATTTGGAGGACTTTATGATTAAATGCTACCGAGTAATAATGTTCCATGACCATATTAGAAGTGTTAACACTAATATAGCTTTGCCAGATGGTTACTACTTTCGAAACTTTAAGGATGGGGATCAAGAGATATGGGCTGGTATTGAAACTGCTGCCGGAGAATTTAGCAGCGTTGATAAAGCTTTAAAGCGCTTTACTGATGAATTTTCTGGGTTTGAATCAGAGTTACAATCAAGATGTTTCTTTCTGTGTGATAGTAATGACAGGGTTATTGGTACATCCATGGGCTGGTATGGTAAGGAAGTAAGCGAGGAAATAATAGGTAGACTTCATTGGGTTGCTATTCATCCTGACTATCAAGGCAGGAAGTTAGGAAAAGCTCTGGTAGCCAGAGCTTTAAAACGGATCCAGCAATCCCATTCAAGAGCTTATCTTACTTCGCGAACTACTAACTGGAAGGCAATCAACATGTACTTAGATTTTGGCTTTAAGCCCCTTTATACTACTCCTGATTGTGAGAAAGCTTGGCATCTACTGGCAAAAAAATTAAACAGGGATATAGGTTCTTGACATAAAATAAGAGCTAGTATACCATTTTTAGTGGGCATCATCTAAATAGCTTTATATATAATACAGCAAGGAGTGTTATTTATGTTAGCAATTGGTAGCGATCATGCAGCATTTTCTTTTAAAGAGGAAATTAAAAAATACTTAGATGAGAAAGGCATAGAATATAAGGATTTTGGCTGCTTTTCAGAGGAAAGCACTGATTATCCTATATATGGTGAAGCAGTAGCCAAGGCCGTAGCCAGCGGAGAGTGCGATAGAGGAATTTTGATGTGTGGTACGGGAGTAGGCATATCCCTGGCCGCTAATAAGGTAAAGGGAATACGTGCTGTGGTGTGCAGCGATTGTTATACTGCTGCCCTGTCCAGAAGGCATAATAATACCAATATTTTAGCCTTAGGTGCTAGGGTTGTGGGTATTGATCTTGCCAAGATGATTATAGACAGCTGGTTAGAGGCAGAATTTGAAGGTGGCAGACATCAAAGAAGAGTAGATATGATTATGGATATAGAGGAAAGGAATCTATAATTCTTTTCCTTTCTTTTTATTTAAAGGGATATGTTTTTGTGTAATGACAATACTTAGCTTTTTATGTCTATTTTAAAGGGGTGGGCATTGTGCAAAATTATGAGATAATAAAACGGCTAGAAAAGCCTAAAGGAAAAGTGAAAGCCATTTTGGATACCGATACTTACAATGAAATTGATGACCAATACGCCCTCGCATATATGCTAAAATGTCCCGAAAAATTTCAAGTCATGGCCATACATGCAGCACCTTTTTCCAACGATAAGGCCGACAATCCAAAACTGGGTATGTTAAGAAGTTATGATGAAATTAAGAATATCTTAAGCCTAATGGGTAGGCAGGATTTATTCCATATTGTGTATAAGGGTTCTGAGACCTACTTAAAAGATGAAGAAACCCCCGTGATTTCACCAGCAGCTGAGAATCTAGTCCGCCTAGCCCATGAGATGCCTGATGGAGAATCCTTGTATGTGATTGCTATTGGCGCCATAACCAATGTTGCATCAGCATTACTTATGGATCCCTCAATAAAGGACAAGATTGTGGTGGTTTGGTTAGGGGGCAATGGCTATCATATGAATGATAATAGGGAATTTAATCTTGGGCAGGATATAGCAGCAGGAAGGGTGGTATTTGGCTGTGGAGTCCCTGTGGTTCAGCTTCCCTGTGCTGGTGTTGTGGATAAATTAACCATCTCTCAGCCTGAGATTGAGTATTGGTTAAAGGGCAAAAATCCACTATGTGACTATCTAAGTGATATTACCATAAAAGAAGCCAAAAGATATAGTAACATACCTACTTGGACCAGAGTTATTTGGGATGTGGCTGCCATAGCATGGTTTTTGGATGATGATTTTATGCAGGACCGTTTGGAATATAGCCCTATTCCTACATACGATCATAAGCTGGCTTTTTCAAAGGACAGACATATGATTAGGTATGTTTATAATATAAACAGAGATAAAATAATCAATGATCTAATTAGCCGCCTCACTGCAGACAGCTGAGTGTAAAAGGAATTATTACACATTTTTATACCCTTCCGCTAAAAAGGCTAATAAAGGAAATAGCTTTTGAAGAACAAACAAAACAGTGTATAATAGAAATAGTACCTAGTAGATGTATGGTAGACGCAAATTAATATTCAATAAAGAAATGTATTTTAAGTTAGACAAGAGAATAAGCACCAGCTGCTTATAAATAGTTTATAGAGGAGGACGCAAATGGATTCAAAAGAAGCCAATAAAGGCAATTTAGAAAAAACCTATGGATATGTATGGGATAAGTATAAAGGCAAAGAACTGGATGAGCTATTTGCCTTTTCTGAAGGTTATAAGGAGTTTATATCCCGTTGCAAGACCGAAAGGGAATGTATCAGTGAGTTTATTAGGATGGCTGAGAAAAAGGGCTATAAGGATCTATCTACACTTATAGAAAAGGGTGAGCCACTAAAAGCTGGCGATAAGGTATATGCCAATAATTCAGGCAAAACCTTGGCCCTATTTGTTATTGGCAGTCAACCAATGGAGAAGGGCTTGAGAATTGTTGGAGCCCATGTGGATTCTCCTAGGTTGGATTTAAAACAGAATCCCTTGTACGAGGATTCTGGTTTAGCCCTTTTTAAGACCCATTACTATGGGGGCGTGAAAAAATACCAGTGGGTTACTATACCTTTGGCCATTCATGGTGTTGTAATTAAAAAGGATGGTACAGTAGTGAATATAGTAATAGGTGAGGATGAAAATGATCCTGTAGTAGGCATAACTGATTTACTCATTCATTTAGCATCAGATCAGATGGATAAAAAGCTCTCTAAAGCTATTGAAGGGGAGGACTTGAACATATCCCTTGGTAGTATTCCTATAGAGGACAAAGATGAAAAAGACAGGGTAAAGAAAAATATCTTAAAACTTCTCAATGAGAAATATGGAATCACAGAGGAAGACTTTGTTTCTGCTGAACTAGAGCTGGTGCCAGCAGGCAGGGCAAGAGATTATGGCTTGGATAGAAGTATGGTTATGGGCTATGGGCATGATGACAGAGTATGTGCCTATACTGCTTTTGAAGCATTGATGGATATTGAAAATCCCGATAAAACTTGTGTTGCACTGATGGTGGATAAGGAGGAGATTGGCAGTGTAGGCGCTACTGGCATGACTTCCAGGTTCTTTGAAAATACAGTAGCCGAGATAATGAATTTGCTAGGGGATTATAGCGAGCTTAAACTGCGCAGGGCCTTGGCAAACTCAAAAATGTTGTCCGGAGATGTTAGTGCAGCCTTTGATCCTAACTATCCCTCAGTTATGGAGCCCAAGAACTCTGCCTATATGGGCAAGGGAATGGCTTTCAATAAATATACTGGGGTAAGGGGCAAGAGCGGTAGTAACGATGCTAACCCCGAGTTTATAGCTGAGCTTAGAGCTATAATGGAAAAACACGATGTTATGTGGCAAACAGCTGAGCTAGGTAAAGTAGACCAAGGAGGCGGGGGTACTATAGCCTATATCTTGGCTGAGTATGGAATGGACGTAATAGATTGCGGAGTGCCTGTTCACAATATGCATGCCCCATGGGAAATAGCTAGCAAAGCTGATATTTATGAAACCATGAAGGGATATAGGGCATTTTATATGGAAGCATAAGAAAGCTATAAGGAAAAAGGAGTTCTATGGAAATATAGAACTCCTTTTTTATATTACCATTTAAGTAAAATAAATTAGCATTAGCTATTGTTGTGATTATTATCATGGATAACCTGGTCGATTACAATTACTAATGCGATTAGGAATCCGTAGTCTTCGCCTTCCACAATATCGATACCATAGGTATCGGCAAAAGAGAACCAGCGTTTGGATACTTGAGCTACAAGTCGCCCGTTTTTTCTAATAGAGAAATCCATACCTAGGAAATTGCCTTCAATAGTAAAGTTACCCATAGTGCTTGTGATATTAAACTTGGGTTTAAAGAAGGTAAATTCTTTTTTTACTCTGGCGACAGGCTGGCCTGACTGGTAAATGGTGTATTCGGGCAGGAAGCGAAATAGCTTTTGTTCTATATAATAAAGTTCTTGTCCGGCCATGTCGTATATCCTAAGTTTATCCCCAAGACTAAAGACCCTACCTTTAACTATAAAATGTTCCCTACCATATTCATCCTTTATGGTAAAGTTATCTCCAAAGGAAAATATCTTTTGCCTTACTATAAATCGCATTACAAAAAGCCTCCTATTATTTTTCAGTTAATAAACCTAATTAAAATTATATTTATCTTGCATAAATTATATATTAGTTTTCTACTTATTGGAAGCAAAATTCTCTTAAGAAATAAATATTTCAAAGCATTTTCAAATAATCATTATTTTATAAATTAATACATTTTTATTCTTAATCTTTTTTGTACTTATCCATACATACATTATATGAAATACCAGAAGTATGATATTAATCAAAATGGCTCTGGATGTTATAAATCATCAAGAAAGTATAATAAATATGGAGTTTGGCGGCATAATGAGTTAAAATTGACATGAGAATAATAGGTAGCGGGTTTAAAACCAATAATAATTTACAAACTAAAAAGGTATGGAGGTAGACCATGGCAAAAGAGATGGAATCAAAGCCAGTATCATATTCTCGTACTGTAATGTCCAGAGTTATGCTGCCTAGTGATGCCAACTCAGCGGGCAATGTTCATGGGGGAGAAATTATGAAATTTATGGACACTGCAGCTTATGTAACAGCAGTTAAACATTGTCGCACTAATGTAGTCACTGCCAGGGTAGATGAACTGGAATTTTATTTACCCATATTAGTAGGACAGCTGGTTACCTGTAGAACTCAATTAGTATTTGTAGGCAGGAGCTCTATGGAGGTGGCTGTAAAGGTGGAAGTAGAGGATTTAAAATTAGATGAGCCTCCTAAGACGGCCCTTACCGCCTATTTTACCATGGTAGCATTGGATGAAAACTGCAGGCCCTGTCCAGTACCCCGGTTAGAGCTTGAAACCCCAGAGCAAGAGGCCCTGTTTAAAGAGAGGGAAAAGATATACTTAGCAAACAAGCGTAAGAGAAAAGGGAAATAGTTTTCCAAAGAATAGATAAAGTTATGGTTGGTGTAAGTTTGATTGTGAATCTCAGGTTCTTGTATTTCTTCATTGCATAATATTTTTGCTTCTTGTATGATGGATATACCAGCTTAAATAAATAGGTTCGGGAAAGGAGTGTAAGCATGCAGCCACCTTCTATAGGGAAAAACATATTGTATTACCGTAAGAAAAGAAACATGACTATAGACGAATTATCTAAGAAGTCTGGCGTTTCCAAATCTATGCTTTCTCAGGTGGAGCAGGAGAAAACCAATCCTACTGTAGTCACCGTATGGAAGATTGCACGTTCTTTAGATGTTAGTATAAATCAGCTACTGCAGACTGAGGAAGAACATAGCATACAAGTCATACGTAGAGGCGATATGCCCATTATATACTCAGATGACGGGAAATGCACCTTTAGAATATGTTCATCCATTGATATGGTGGAAAACTTAGAACTGTATCATATGATATGTGAGCCAGGAGGAAAGAATTGCTCAGAGCCACACTATCTTGGAACGCAGGAATTTTTAACAGTGCTGTCAGGAAAGATTAAGGTAACAGTTGGTGAAAAATCCAAGATATTAAACGAAGGTGATTCTGTAAGATACAATGCAGATGTAAAACACATAATTGAAAATATATCTGATGGAGAATCTCAGATATATATGGTTGTATGGTTTACCAGCAAAGAATAAGAATATCCATTGAATTAGACCGGTATTTTTAATCTATAGAAATACCGGTCTTTTTCTGTCGCTTCTTTTCTCTTTTTACGCCTTTTTCTTGGTTTTCACTTGTACTTTACTTTTTTTAACTTATTATAGTTCAGTGGCTTTCATTCAATGTTTAAAATTGCTACATATTTTTGTCATTTACTTCTGACTGTTATTGGAGTAATTTCCCTTTTATCATTTTGAGGTTACTATGGAAGGAATTAGACAGCATGAAGAAGTTGAGTTGTAAATTAAACCAAAATCTATTAGGGGGTTATATGGCATGAAAGAATGTAATTACACTCAGCTAAAAGAAAGAGCACAAGAACTAAGGCGCGAAGTCATAAAGATGGTAGGCATTGGAAAGACAGGCCATATTGGAGGTTCTTTCTCTTTGGCTGAAATTATAGCAGCTCTATATTTCCACAAGCTTAGGCATGATGCAAATAATCCAAATTGGGAGGATAGGGATAGGCTAATCTTTAGTAAAGGTCACGCGGCCGTTATACAATATGCAGCCCTTGCCTTGTGTGGATACTTTCCTAAAGAGGAGCTGGGCAGATTAAAAGAGTTAGGGGCTATGTTACAGGGGCATCCTGATAAACTGACTACACCTGGAATAGAAGCTAATACAGGCTCATTAGGACAAGGACTATCAATAGCATGCGGCATGGCTGCTGGTGCAAAGATTGATAAAAAGGATTACAAGGTATACTGCATTGTTGGAGACGGGGAGCTGTGTGAAGGTCAGATTTGGGAAGCAGCTATGGCTGCCGCCAACTATAAATTAGATAATCTGGTTGCTATTGTAGATAAAAATAAATTGATGGCTACTGGACCTATAACTGCTAGATTTGATAACAATCCGGTACCAGAGAAATGGAAAGCTTTTGGATGGCATGTAATAGAGATTGATGGTCATGATGTGGAGCAAGTGGTAAAAGCCTTGGATGATGCTGATGAAGTCAAAGGAAAACCAACCGTGATTATAGCCCATACCATTAAAGGAAAAGGAGTTTCCTTCACGGAAAATAATCCTTCTTTCCATAATGGTGCATTAACTGAGGAGCAGTATCATGCTGCATTAGAAGAATTAGCCACTGTGGAAGGAGTGGATGCTGTATGAAGATGATGAATCAAAGAGAGACTTATGGCAAGAAATTGGTAGAGCTGGGGGAAAAATACAAAAATATAGTTGTGTGTGAAGCCGATTTAGGGAAATCCACCATGAGCTATATGTTTCAGGAGAGATTCCCTGAAAGGTATTTTGAAATGGGAATAGCAGAGGCCAATATGGTATCATTTGCTACAGGTTTGGCCCTTACCAATAAGGTTGCCTTTGTTAATACATTTGCTGTTTTTGCGTCTGGCCGTGCTTATGACCAAATACGTCAAAGCGTAGCCATTGGCAAGTTTAACGTAAAAGTTATAGGATCCAGTTCAGGCTTATCTGATTTTGGTGATGGAGCAACTCATCAGGCTATCGAGGATCTTGCCATAATGCGTGCCATACCTAATATGACAGTATTGGCACCCATGGATGCTATAGAGCTGGAAAAGATGATGGATGTAATAGTTGAATATGATGGTCCTGTATATATGCGGGTCAATAGAAATGATTTGCCAGCCTTGTATCCTGAAGATAAGCCATTTGAAATAGGTCAACCCGTAGTGATAAGAGAAGGAAAAGATATAACAGTATTTGCCCATGGCGTTATGGTTTCTATGGCTTTAAAAGCTGCTGAACAATTGGAAAAGGAAGGCATATCTCTAAGGGTTGTTAATGTAAGTTCATTAAAACCTTTAAATCAGGAAAAGATTATCCAGTATGCAAAAGATGTCAAGGGTGTTGTTACAGCTGAAGAGCACAGCATAATTGGCGGATTAGCTGAAATAATTCCAAGTATATTAAAGGGAACCAATACACCTATAGAATCTGTAGCTGTAAAGGACGTATTCGGACAATCCGCTCAAAGTTATGAAGAACTGTTGGTACATTATGGACTAACTGATGCTGAGATAGTGGCGGCAACCAGGAAAATTTTGGGGGTGTAAAGAATGAAAACTATGAAAGCCGTTGTAAAGTATGATACCGTTAGTGGAGCTACTGAGTTAAGAGAGGTTCCGATTCCTGAGATTGGACCCAATGATGTACTAGTAAAGGTAGCATATGTAGGTGTATGTGGTACAGATCCTCATATGCATCGGAACTTATCATCCATTAAGATTAATGTGCCATTAATCTTTGGACATGAGTTTGCCGGAACTATTGAAAAAGTAGGTAGTGAAGTAAAGAATTATAAAGTGGGAGACCGTGTAACCGCTGAAACTCACGCAGACTACTGCGGTGTATGTGAACTTTGCAGAACAAACAATTATCATATCTGCTCACAGCGTAAAGGCTTTGGATTCCATGTAGATGGTGCTTTTGCAGAGTATGTTAAAGTTCCTGCACGAATTCTCCATAAGGTTCCAGATTCAGTATCCTTAAAGGAAGCAGCACTTACAGAGCCCCTGTGCGTTGCTTACAAAGCTGTTGTATCAAGCAGTAGGGTAAGACCAGGAGATACTGTAGTGGTAATAGGACCAGGACCTATTGGTTTGCTTTGCATTAAGATGGCTCAAATAGTAGGAGCCAGTGAAATTATTGCTGTGGGAACCGATGGCGATGAAGAAAGACTGGAATTGGCCCTTGAGTACGGTGCAACTATTGCGATGAATAGTAGTAAAGAAGACGTAGTTGCTAAAGTTAAGTCTTTAGGCGATGGTTATGGAGCTGATGCGGTATATGACTGTGCAGGTGTATCAGCTACTTTAGCCTTATCCATGGATGTTGTAAGACCTGCTGGTCAAATCATAAAGATAGGATGGGGTCCCAAACCTGTAGGATTCAGCCTTGATCCCATTATTGCAAAGAACGTAAAATTTGTAGGTCACTTCTCCCACACCTGGGATGTATGGGAAAAATGCTTAGTCCTAATGTCAAAAGGACAGGTAGATCTCAAGCCATTAATTACCCATGAGATGCCCTTAGAGGAATGGGAAAAGAGCTTTGAGCTAATAGAAAACAGGGAAGCTATGAAAGTAGTGCTGAAACCCTAGGATTTACCATTAGAATTGACAAATAATAAATTGATAACAATAAATAACAATAATAAAGAGGAGGTTTTACTGTGAGTAAGAAAATCGGTTTTATTGGACTTGGTATTATGGGGAAACCCATGGCAAAAAACCTGATAAAGGCTGGATATTCATTGGTAGTCTATGACATTGTTGAGGATCCAGTTAAGGAATTAGTTGAACTAGGCGCTGAGGCTGGTGAATCTCCAAAGGATGTAGCGTCTAAGTCAGATGTAGTTATTACAATGCTGCCCAATTCTCCTCATGTGAAAGAGGTTGTATTAGGAGAAAACGGTGTGATTGAAGGTGCAAAAGAAGGTTTAATTCTTGTTGACATGAGCTCCATAGCACCTATTGCAGCCCAGGAGATTGCAGCAGCAGTAAAAGAAAAGGGTATAAGAATGCTAGATGCTCCTGTAAGTGGAGGAGAACCAAAAGCTATAGATGGAACTCTATCCATTATGGTTGGTGGAGATGAAGAAACCTTTAAAGAAGTTGAAGATATATTGAAGGTAATGGGTTCTTCAGCTGTATTGATTGGAGATGTGGGAAGCGGAAATGTGACCAAGCTTGCCAATCAAATTATCGTAGCTTTAAACATTGCTGCTATGTCAGAAGCTATGGTACTAGCTACAAAGGCAGGAGTAGATCCTGAGAAGGTATACCAGGCTATCAGGGGCGGGTTGGCAGGTAGTACCGTACTAGATGCTAAGATGCCTTTAGTATTAGAAAGAAACTTCAAGCCTGGATTTAGAATTGAATTGCATATCAAGGACTTGATGAATGCCCTAGAAACTGGTCACGGAGTAGATGTACCTCTACCATTAACTACTCAAGTTCTTGAAATGATGTATGCACTGAAGGTAGATGGAAAACAAGGGGATGACCATGGCGGTCTTATCCAATTCTTTGAGAAACTTGCTAATGTAGAGGTAAAGAGACAAAACTAAACATATAAAAACAAGCTAGGTAGGTTACCTACCTAGCTTGTTTTTTTGCTAATTTTACCTTTTACCGAAGCAGCGTATTGAGACGGATTCATGCCTACAATTCGTTTAAAGGATTGGGAAAAATAGTTGACTGAGCTAAAATTAAGCATAAGGGCAATTTCGGAGAAATTGTATTTTTCCTCCCTTATAAGAACTTTTGCCTTTTCAATCTTCAAATGCCTAAAAAACTGCATTGCACTGGTATTAAGCTTATCCCTAAATAGAGATTTAATAAATGGTCTTCTACCCTTTGCCTAGTAATCAGGGAAATACCTTTTTGTTTTTCTATATAGGTATTATTACGTATTAGGTTAATTAAAAACAATTCAAGATATAATTTAATTAGTTGTTGAGAACCAATTAGAAGGGAATCTTTCATAACATTGGGAGATATGGCATCATTAAGAGGAAAATGCTGAAAAGATTAAAGCTATGATTGCTGAACATGACATTAGAATTTCGGTCCCTCAACCTTGGGATTAGTGCCTAAGGAGTTTAGGGTTGTACTTTAACTTTGAGACAGGGCAAGAAACACCTATTACATTGCTTCTAACTATTCAGGATATTGGATTAGATAATTTGGGCATTAACCTAGATCCAGCAAATCTTTTAATGTATGGCAAAGGCAATCCTCAGGATGCTGTTTATATGTATGGGGATTATATAGGAGGGGTACATATAAAGGACGGATTGTATCCAACAAATGGGTGGCGTTTAGGCAAAGAAACTCCCATAGGGGAGGGAATGGTGGATTTTCCTGTGTTGATAATATTTTACAAAAGCTATAAGCTAGGGGCTTACTCAAAACTTTGAGTAAGTCCTTAATTCTTAGAAAAGATGTTAAAAAGAGATTTAATAACATTAATTAAGTAAATGTTTTATATAATGTATAAAGCAGGAATTTTCAATTTATGTGTAGAATAGGGTAGTAAATAAAGCCGGTCATTGTGATAAGGAGGGAGCAACATGTGGAGTCCGGATAAATATTTAGAGAAGCTATATGAAAGTACCAAGCCCAAATTTAATTTTGATGTTCGCCATATGGATGAATATTATAGATGGAGAGATGGTTTGAGAGAGGCATTTGCCAGAATTTTAGGGGGATTTCCCAAGGACAGAAGCCAATTAAATCCCAGGATTGTAGAGGAAAAGGATTATCCAGAATATTTGCTCCAAAGAATTGTGTATGATTCTGACATAGATTTACCAATACCTGCTTATGTATTAAAGCCTAAGAAGTCAGATGAGAAACTTCCTGCCATAGTTGCTTGTCATGGGCATGGATATGGAAGCAAGGAAATAGTAGGATTAAATCCAGATGGAACGGATAATCTTTCAGATCCTGGCTATCAAAAGAATTTTGCCCTGGAGCTTGTGAAGAGAGGTTTTTTAGTTATTGCCCCTGATCTATTAGGATTTGGAGATCGACGCTTAGAACAAGATAGGAACAAAGAGCCCAACGAAAGCTCTTGTCATATGATATCTACATATCTATTAATGCTGGGTAAGACCATGGCTGGACTGAGAGTTTATGACACTATACGTACCATAGATTATTTGGAGACTAGAGATGATGTAGATATTAATAGGATTGGGTGTATGGGTATATCTGGTGGAGGTTTGGTATGTGGCTTTACTAGTGCTTTGGATGAAAGAATAAAAGCAGCGGTAATTAGTGGCTATACCAATACATTTAAGGATAGCGTTATGTCAATTTTGCATTGTGTAGATAATTTTGTGCCAGGGCTTGTAAATCACGCAGAAATGCCGGATATCTTGGGTTTGATTGCTCCCCGACCATTACTTGTTGAATCAGGGATATCAGATCCCATTTTTCCTATTGAAGCTACAAAAAGAGCATTTGCAAAGGTAAAAAAGATATATGAATTTTTAGATGCCCAGGATAAGATAGATTCAGACTTTTTTGATGGACAGCATGAAATATCAGGCGCTAAGGCCTATGATTGGCTGGAGCGATGGTTGAAGGTATAAATAAATTATAGGGCCATCTGGCTTATTTCCTATTTAAAGGCCCTTTTGGTAATCAAAAAGCAAAAATGCATAAATCAAAACAGAGGTTTTAGTATAAATGGAAAAGGACTTGGAGGAGAATATGCGTACAGAGAAGGAAATGATGCATTTAATATTAACATTTGCAAAAAATGATCCTCGCATTCGAGTAGTTGGGATGGAAGGTTCTCGTGCAAATGTTAATGTAGCCAAGGATGAATTCCAAGATTACGATATTAGCTATTTAGTAACTGATATGGAATCTTTTAAAAAGGATGATAGGTGGCTTGATTATTTTGGCAAACGAATTATTATGCAAAAACCTGAGGCCATGAGCTTATTTACTCCCACCCTCGGCAACTGGTTCTCGTATCTGATGCTCTTTGAAGATGGCAATCGCATTGACCTAAAATTAGTACCTATTGAGGAGTTGGACTTATACCTATCAAGGGACAAATTACTAAAGATTTTACTTGATAAGGATAATAGAATTAAAAAGCCTGTTGTTCCAACAGATGAGGATTATCATGTAAAAAAACCTTCTCCTGAATTTTTTGATGACTGTTGTAATGAATTTTGGTGGGTTTCTACTTATGTTACCAAAGGTTTACTTCGTGAAGAAATTCTTTATGCAACAGAATTCCTAAATTTATGTGTTCGACCCAATCTTTTACGTATGATGGCATGGAAGGTAGGGATTGAGACTGATTTTTCCATAAGTGTAGGCAAATCTTATAAATATATGGAAAAGTACCTATCAAAAGATGTATGGAGGCGATTATTGTCTACCTATAAGAACAGTACCTATGAAGAAGTATGGAATGCCTTATTTGAGTGTCATTCTCTATTTAGGGAGACTTCTAAGTTTGTTGCTAAGGAGTTGGGATATAGATATCCTGACTATGATGAGAATGTTACCAAGTATATTAGAAAACTATACAAATCAAAAGTTGAAAAAAGACCTGGTGCATGATTTAATTTATGCACCAGGTCTTTTTCTATTGCTGAACATTGTACATGCCCTTGCTTTGCATGTAATTAAAGATTTTTTCTCCATGCTCCTGTTCTTCTTTTTGGATATGATTTAGAGCCTTACGAATATTTGTATCCCTGAATTCAAAAATTGCTATATCGTATGTTCCAGAGACATACTTCTCCGTAGATAGTAGATCTGTACACAAATCAGCATCTTGTTGGTTTACTAATCCAGTTTGTCCTGATGATGACATACCTTGCATACTCATATTTTGACTGCCTTGTTGTTGACCCTGTTGCCTTTGCTGGCCTTGTTGTCCCTGTTGTCCTTGTTGCTGGGCCATATTTGGAATTTGCCCACTAAGTATTTGATTAATGGTATTTAGATGCTGCTCCTCTTGTTTAGCAAGTTCTAAGCATAACTGCTTTAGTTGTGGATCTTGGGCTTGCTCAGCATAGTTATAATACTTTTTTATACATAATTCTTCTTGGGTTTTTTGATCCTCTAATAGATACCTTTCTTTTTGAGTTAAATGTGACATAAAAACACCTCCACTAGATATAATTTACATAAGAAAAAAAATTATTCAGATTAAATAGATATATAAAAACATATGGTAAAAAATATAAAATTTTTCTCCCAAAGGTGAAATAATTATTGACATGCTACAAGGTCATTAAATAAAATATAACTATAAAAAATTGTGAATATAAATTCTATTTACTGTGAAGTCCTTTATTTTGCTAGTCACTTTCTTATATGATAAAAAGTCAGCTCATTGAATAGCTTGTCCGTATAGAGAAAAAATAAGGCTAAATCCATTTAGTCTGGAGAGGAGAGTTTTTTTG
>CALKWV010000129.1 GCA_938003915.1 uncultured Bacillota bacterium
ATTGGTGATATGCTCACCCCCATAAAATCTAAGGAAGATATATGGCTTGTAATAATAAAGCCAGATTTTGGGGTATCCACCAAGGAGATATATAGTAAGCTAAAGCTGGAGGCTATAAGAAACAGGCCAGACAATCCAAGAATGATAAAGTATCTGGAAACAGGTGATATACAAGGTATAAGTAGTAGCCTGGCCAATGTTTTAGAGGAAGTTACCATCCCCATGCATCCTCAAATCCATAGGTTGAAAGAGGAGTTAGTAGCTCATGGAGCATTAGGGGCTTTAATGAGTGGAAGCGGACCGTCGGTTTACGGCATTTTTCCAGACCAGGAGGCTGCCAGGAAGGCAGTACAGCCTTTGAGGGAAAGACATGGACAAGTATTTATGGCTAAAACTGTGTCAAAAGGCACTAGCCTACCTAGCCCAGACTTTTGTCTATAATTTTTGCTATCATACTAGTTCTGTTAAAGGGGGTAATTAGGTAGATTCCATCTACATAATCTTTGATTTTAGTAATTAGTTCCACTGCAATATCTATTCCCACATTTTCTGCTTCCTGCCTGGACATATGGGGTGAAAATCGTTCAATATACTCTGGTGATATATCTATTCCTGGCACCTCATTATTTAGAAACATGGCGTTTCTATAACTTACTAGGGGCATAACACCGGCCAATATCTTAACATTGTACTGAGCTTTAACTTTCTTTAGATATTCGATTACATTATCATAAAAAATTGGTTGAGTTAAGAAAAATTTAGCTCCCTTTTCAGCCTTAAGCTCCATCCTCCTAATCTCTACATCCTTGTTTAGTACGTTTAAATTTAGGGCACCCCCGTAAAAATAGGGCTCATGGGCAAATACTTCTTTGTTCATTTCCGCCACCATTTCTATTAGCTTTATGGAGTTTAGATTAAAGACGCTTTTTATATCATTGCGTTCAGGACTGGGAATGGGGTCCCCGGTAACTAGAAGTAAATTTCGGATTCCCTCGGTGTGGGCAGCTAACAGGGATGATTTAAGAGCAATTATATTTTTATCCCTACAACATATATGGGGCATTACATCTATGCCTGCTTCTCTCTTGATTTTGGCTGCAATCATTACTGAATCTGGTCTGACCTTTGCCATGGGAGAATCAGCAATGGTCAATATATCCACTCCACTGTCTTTGAGTTCTTTAGCTCCTTTTATAATTTTTTCCAAATTGGTACCATAAGGAGGATCCAATTCTACCGCTATGGTAAATTCCTTATTTTCCAATTTATCGGCAAAAGTATTAGGGTGTACGGAAGGCCTGATTTCATCTTTGGTTTCTTTAGTAGATATAATGGCAGGGCGAGAAAACTGCATATATAATTTTTCTGCCAATGCTTTTATATGCAAGGGGGTGGTACCACAGCAGCCGCCAATAATGCTAACTCCTAACCCCTTTATATCTATTAACTTTTGAGCAAAATACTCAGGATTTTGTTGATAGACAGTCCTCTCATTAATGATAACTGGATATCCAGAATTGGGTAGTGCCGAAACTGTATCCTTAGAAAAGTCAAGTTTTTTTATAATATTATATAGATGGGTTGGACCAATACCACAGTTAAAACCGTATGCATCTATGGCATTTATTTGTTTTATTTGCTTTTGTATTCGTTGGGCACTTATGCCTTTTCTGGTAAATCCGTTGGTATTTAGAGCAAATTGAGTAAGAATAAAAGCCTTGGGATTTATGGATTTTATATGCTGGGCTACTTGGTTTAGATAGTCCGTACTGCTAAAGGTTTCAAAAATAAATAGTTCTGCACCTAGATCCAAAAAACTATTAGCTATAAATAAATATTCATCTAGAATGACATCCCCTTCGAGGATCCTACCTTCAACCAGTTCCGGTATAGGTCCTATGCTAGCGGCTACAAACACATCATGATTTTTTGCAGCTGATTGAGCAATTTCATATCCAGTAATAATCAGCTCTTTAACATCCTGACGGCTTTTGTTTAGGATAAAACTATTGGCCGAGAAAGTATTTGTTCTAATAAGCCTAGCTCCAGCTTCAATGTATTCCCGGTGAATGCTTTTAATTAGCTCTGGATTTTCTCTATTGGCTAGCTCAGAAACAGTAGTTTCAGAGCCGGTTATAAGAGAATAATATGTTCCCATAGCCCCATCTGTAAGCAAAATATTTTCTTTTAAATATTCTTTTATCATTGGTCTAACCTCTCATGGATATTGATCATAATATATAGCATTGGCTATATGTAATTGCTTATTGTATTAATTGAATATTAATACACTCATTAATGAATGTCAATTAATCGCAAAGTATCTAAACAAAAAGTTTTGAACTAGTACAAGGGATTAAGTTATAATAGAAGATAATGCATTTAAATTCGTGCTATATAAGTGATCTTTATAAATATAAACTTGATTAACACAGAGAGTTATAAGCTTATGCTAAGTGAAAGAGAGGTTAGCAGTTGAATGGATAAAGTTAAAGCTGTTATATTGGCGGGAGATAGCTATAAAGGAGAGCTTGGGCCAGATATAAAGAATAAATCTTTTATAGAAATAGGCGGCAAATGGATAGTTGAGTATGTAGTGGATGCCCTTAGGGATTCAAATAAAATAGATAGTATTTCCATAGTTGGACCAGTTGACCAATTAAGGGAGAGGCTGAAGGATAAGGTGGATCATTTTATCCAAGAGGATAAAGATCTATTTGTAAATTTACAGGAAGGCTTATCACCTTTTATAGATCAGGATTTCGTTTTAGTAGTGACATCTGATATTCCTATGATAAATGGTAAAGTTGTAGCAGATTTTATTGAAAGATGTTTTGATCAACCTGCAGATCTTTACTACCCTATAGTGGATAAAAGGTTGAATGATAAGCTATATCCTGGGTTTACAAGAACTTATGTAAAACTTAAGGAAGGAACTTTTACGGGAGGCAATATATTGGGACTTAATCCAAAAATCATAAAATCCTGTGAGGGGTTTGCTAGAGCAGTTATTGATAACAGAAAAAAGCCTTGGGAGCTGGGTAAACTCTTAGGAACTAAATTTTTAATATTATTGGCAATGGGCAAGCTTTCCATTTCCTATCTAGAGCAACATTTCCTTCAATTGTTAGGAATAAAAGCCCGGGCCATAATAAGTCCTTATCCTGAGCTGGCTAATGATGTAGATAAGCCAGAAGATATAAAGCTGGCAAAATATTATTTAAAAGAGGATTGAAAAATATGGTAGGGTTTATATATGATTATATTAAAAAACTGAAGGAATTTGACAAAAAATGTAGAATATTTCTCATATAGGATTTGCTAGGGTAGGAGGGGACTTATATATGCTAAGACTAGAGTGGATTATCAGGTTATTTTCAATAGTTATGACAATATTATTTGGAATATTTTTGCCCCCCTCTTTTTTCATTTGTCTACTTTATGTTTTATTGCTTTTATTTAAAAAGTATAGCTATCCCTGGTCTTTGGGTTCTTACTACAATGTAATGGTAGAGGCCATAGAATTAATGTTTCTCTTATATATCCATTCAACCTCTTTATCACCCCTAGTATTAGTATTATTTATTTCCTTTATTGTACGAATGGCGCTAATATATGAACCTAAGATCTTTTTGCCTGTCAATATCCTGGCATCTATCTTTTTTATATTAGTGGACTATTATACAATAGATTCCAACCTTGCCAACTACTTAATATATCCAATGATGTATTGGATACTTGGATTTGCATTCCTTATATGGGTTTCTTGGGAGCTTCATTCTCTAATCAAGGGTTTAGAAGAGAATCAGCAAAGATTAAAGGATGCTATAGGGGTAAAGGATATTTTAATAGAGGAGCTAGATAAATCCAGAAAAGAACTATTAGAGTCCAATGATGAGTTATATATCTGGGCTAATACTGACCCTTTGACCGGCCTTTATAATTCTAGATATTTTAACAGGTATTGGGAAAACTTAGCCGAGCAGTTTAGCCAACTAAAGCAAAATAACTATCCAGTATCCCTGGTACTTATAGATATTCAAGGTCACAGAATATATACTGATGTATATGGCCATGCTGCTGGTAATGTTCTTATCCAGGATCTGGCTGCAATAATAAGGGAATGCTCAGAAGCGGAGGATATTTTAGTTAGATATAGCGACTATGTATTTGCGGTTATTATTCCCGGTCAGCAGGAAGCAGAGGCCATAAAGTTTTACCATAGATTTAAGGAAGGGGTTGAAAAGTACTCTGAGACCAATCCCGGAATGAGAAACATAGAGATATTTGTAGGATGGGCATGCTGCTATGATATTGCATATGAGACCAAGGATGAATTGATAAATAGGGCCATTAAATCTATGCGAATGATAAATTAAATATATTTAGGTCAATAACATATAGATTTTGAAACAAGTTAAAAGAATGGTCTGTTATATGAACCTGATGGCTATTGATAGATTAATTAAGAATATATTTTATAATATATTGATGTATAAAATAATCTATCTAATGTATAAAAAATCTGAAATTGTCAATACTCTCCATAGAAGGCAATTCTGTTAATATGGGGGTATTGACAATGTATTTTAAAAGGATTATTTCTGTCATATTGATTGTAATTATATCATTGTCTCTTACTGCTAGTGTTTCCCCTTATTTTAGACAGGATCAGCAGTTTATAAGATTTCATGTTATAGCCAATAGCGATTCACAAGAAGACCAGGCAGTTAAACTAAAGGTTAGAGATAGATTATTAGAAGAGTTTGGTCAAATATTAGGCCAATCATGTTCCATAGAAGAAAGTCGTCATTTGGTACAGGCAAACATAAATGAAATTCAAGAGATAGCACAGCAAGAAGTAGATAAATATATGACTGGATATAAGGTTCAGGCTGTGCTAGGCTATTTTGACTTTCCAACAAAGGCCTATGGCAATATGGTATTGCCAGCGGGAAGATATGAGGCCCTTCGTGTAGTAATTGGAAAAGGAGAAGGAGCCAATTGGTGGTGTGTAATGTTTCCTCCCCTGTGCTTTGTGGACATTTCCCATGGAGTAGCTAAAGAAGATGTAGATTTCACTGAAAATTTGTCTAAGGATATGACAGAGGATAATAATGAAGATACAAAAGTAATTTATAAATTTAAAATTGTTGAATGGTGGGACAAGCTTATATCCCTATTTTCTTAGGAATATTTTAACTGGTATAGACTATTTGGGGTTAACAAAAAATATAACAGAAGCTAAGGATAATTTTATCAATTCTAGTAAGGCATCAATTCTAGTTATGTGAAAGGAAGTAAAGTATGAAGGCGAAACAAAGGCTTCTAGTTATATCTATTTTGTTAACCTTTTTAATTTGTACGACTTTGATAATACGAAGTTCCTTGTTAAAAAGAGATGTTGAAGCGGCAGCCATTTACTGGGGAATGACTGGAGATAAAGTATATGAAGTTCAGCAGAAATTGAAGCAGTGGGGATATTATGATGGCCCCATAGACGGAATATATGGTGCCAAAACCTTCGATGCTGTAAAGAAATTTCAGGCCAAAAATGGACTAGCTGTTGATGGAGTAGTAGGCAAGCAAACTGCTGCTGCAATGGGTATCAATCTAGGTTCTACATCTGGGGGTGGAACCAGTACACCTTCCCGAGGCGGGGCAAGAAACGAAGGGGATGTTTATCTGTTAGCAAAAGCAGTCCATGGCGAGGCAAGGGGTGAACCTTACATAGGCAAGGTAGCAGTGGCGGCGGTAATACTAAATAGAGTGAAGGATCCTAGATTTCCCAACACCATTGCAGGGGTTATTTATCAGCCGGGAGCCTTTACCGCCGTATCTGATGGGCAAATTAATTTAGCTCCTGATGAAGAATCCCTCAGGGCAGCAAGGGATGCACTAAATGGCTGGGATCCCACCTATGGTGCAATATATTACTATAATCCTGCCAAGGCAACCAGTAGTTGGATATGGTCCAGGCCTGTGCATATAGTTATAGGCAAACACCACTTTGCTAAATGATAAGCATATACATAGAGGAGGAATAAGGCTATGAGGCCAAGGCTGGGATGGATTGTTAGCGGTATATTATTAGTGGCTCTAGTTATTACTGGAGTATGGGGCTACAATCAATACATGCAAAATCTTGATTATAATAACCGCACAAACAATCTATATGAAAAGTCCTTTTATGAGCTAGTGGGACATGTTAATAACATAGAAACAGAATTGTCAAAGATGATGGTAAGCAGTGATCAAGGGCAAAATATAAGAATGCTGTCTAATGTGTGGAGACAGGCAGAGTCTGCGGGCTCTAACCTAGGGCAACTTCCTTTAAGGCATATGGCTTTAGACAAAACCTCCACTTTTTTAAGTCAATTATCCGACTATTGCCGTTATCTAACCATAAAGGCAGGCGAGGGCAAGCCCATAACTATAGAGGAAATGGAAAATTTAAAGGAGCTTTACAATAGTTGTATAAACCTAGCTAATGAATTAAGGTTTTTAGAAGACAGGGTCAACAATGGCGCCATATCCTGGCAGGAAATTAGGGATAAAGGAAACCAGAGTTTGGAGGATGTTTCCGATGACTTGGTAACAAAACAGTTTACCAAGATTGAAGAAACTTCTATAAAATATCCTACCCTAATCTACGATGGTCCTTTCTCAGATACTCTTTTAAAGCCCAAGAAACTAAATATTCAAGGCGATAATATAGATTACAAAGAAGCAGAAAAAATAGCTATTGACTTTATTGGGAAAGATCGAGTTGAGAAAGCCAGTAGAGGTGCTGAAACTCAAGGCACTATCCAATCATGGGGTGTGAATCTGGAGACCAATGACGGAGAAGGACCTTTCTATGTGTCTGTTTCCAAAAAAGGTGGCAAGGTAATTTCTGTAATTAGTGAGGGTATAGCCCAAGATGCCCAGATTGATTATAAAGAAGCAGAAAAAATAGCCAAGGATTTTTTAGATAAAAAAGGATATAAGGATATGGAGATAACCTATGGTCAGCATCATGATGGTATGGCAGTATTTAACTTTGCTTTTACCCAGGATGATGTAATAATCTATCCAGATTTAATTAAGGTAAAAGTTTCTTTAGGTACTGGCAATATAGTAGGCTTTGAAGCTCTAAACTATTTAACTGCCCATAGGAACAGAAGTATAAAAGAACCTAAGTTAAGTCTGGAAGAGGCAAGGAAACTAGTCAATAAGAACCTTGATATAACATCGGAAAGATTGGCCATTATACCCAGTGAGGGTGGTGACGAAATTTTATGTTATGAATTTAAAGGCAAATTTGGAGAAGACAACTTTATAGTATACATTAATGCAGATACGGGCAAAGAAGAAGATATTTTAAAAATTTTAAATACAGATAATGGAACCTTGGTGATATAAAGAAGCTAAGTCATATTTTTTGTAGCATATATAGATACCTTTCGGGAAAACTAGAGATAACGGCTAAAGAATTAGTCGTTAAAGGAGGTATTGATATGGCTAGAAGAAGAGGCATAATGTCTGAAGAGCTAAAATATGAGATTGCCAAGGAGCTTGGGGTATACAACATCGTAAAGAATGAAGGTTGGGGAGCCGTATCTTCACGAGACTGTGGTAACATTGTTAAAAAGGCCATAGAGATGGCTGAGAGGAATCTGTCGGGTAAATAGCCATAAGTACCTTAAAAGAGAAACGGGGATTATATAATCTCCGTTTCTCTTTTTGTATGTACTGTTTGCTAATTAAAAAAAATGGTATAAAGCATTTTATTATGTAATATTTTTATATAAGTAAAGTTATAAATAAAGTTTATCCTATATGTTTATCCAAATCAGTGATAATATAAAAATCTTTATACCACAGATACTATTATTTCCATGGATCTGGTGCTTCATATAAATCTTAGATTATGTTAGAATGGGGTAGGAAATTCATAATGAGGAGGATGATCATGGGTAAGCAGAAGTTAGCGGTGTTATTTGGTGGAAGGTCCGGAGAGCATGAAGTATCTCTAATATCTGCCACATCCATAATACAAAACATAGATAAAAATAAATATGAACTTTATTTGATAGGCATAACCAAAGAAGGGCATTGGCTTTATTACGATGGCGATATCCAAAAGATAAAAACCGGTGAATGGGAAAAAGAAGCTAAAAAAGTGGTATTCCCTGGAGATCCTTCATATAAAGGCTTTTTTCTTTTAGAGGATCCCCAAAAAATATATCCGGTTGATGTAATATTCCCTGTTATGCACGGACCCTATGGTGAAGATGGGACTATACAAGGTTTGTTTGAGCTTGCCCATATCCCCTATGTAGGCTGTGATGTACTATCATCATCTACTGGAATGGATAAGCTCATGGCCAAAGCTATATTTGCTTCAGCTGGGCTGCCTCAGGGTAAATATGTAGGTGCTTATAGGCATGAGATAGAAAAGGATGCAGATAAAGTAGTAGCTAGAATAGAGGGCGCCTTTCCTTATCCTGTCTTTGTAAAGCCGGCCAATATGGGTTCCAGTGTAGGCATATCCAAGGCAAAAGACAGAGAAGAACTTCTAAAGGCTCTAGATATTGCAGGGCAGTATGATGAAAAGATAATTATAGAAGAGTTTATAGATGGCCGTGAAATAGAATGCGCAGTTTTGGGCAATTATGAACCCAAAGCATCGGTGTTGGGTGAGATTTTGCCATCCAATGAATTTTATGATTATCAAGCAAAATATCAAGATGGAGGCAAGTCTAAGCTCTTGATACCCGCGCCTATTCCTTCTGACAAAAGTGATGAGATTAGAGAGCTAGCCATTAGGGCATATAAAGCTCTAGGATGTTCTGGATTAACACGAGTGGACTTTTTCTTGGAGAGAAAGACTGGTAAGGTTTATTTAAATGAGGTCAATACCATGCCTGGTTTTACTGAGATAAGCATGTATCCTAAATTATGGGAGGCTACAGGCATTTCATATCCAGATCTAATAGATAAACTAATTCAATTAGCTATAGAGAGATTTAACAAAAAACACAACAAATGAGGAGGACTATTTACCATGGATAAAAGACCCATAGGGGTGTTTGATTCAGGTTTAGGAGGGCTTACCGTTGTAAAGGAACTTATGAAGATCTTACCTAGCGAAAATATTGTGTATTTTGGAGATACAGCCCGGGTTCCCTATGGTACTCGTTCAAATGATACTGTTATAAGATATTCAAAGCAATGTATTAGGTTTCTATTAAGTCAAGATGTGAAGATGATAGTAATAGCATGCAATACCGCAAGCTCTATTAGTCTTGATATAGTAAATAAAATATTTGATGTTCCAATTCTGGGGGTAATTGAACCAGGTGCCAGGGCAGCAGCTGAGAGTACAAAAAATAAGCGGGTTGGTATTATAGGTACTCAGGCAACTATTCGAAGCAAAGCTTATGAAAAGGCTCTGATGCAACAAGATCCTAATCTTAACATATATAGCACTCCCTGCTCTCTTTTTGTTCCTATTGTGGAAGAAGGATGGAGTCATACCAAAATTGCTTTATTGACAGCAGAGAAATATTTGGGTAGTATGAAGGACAAAGATATAGATACTCTTCTTCTGGGCTGCACCCATTTTCCTCTATTACAGGACATTATAGCTGAAGTTATGGGCTCCCATGTTAGCTTAGTCAATCCTGCGGAGGGGACTGCTTTAGAAGTAAAAAGCATACTTATGTCTAAGAATATGCTTAATCTAGATGAAAAAGAAGGAACTTATAACTTTTTTGTCAGCGATTTAGGAGAGAAATTTGAGGAAATAGGGGGACAGTTTTTAGGCAGAGAGATTAAATGTATACAAAAAATTGATATAGAAAGCTATTGATTTATAATTGGATTGATTGTAGAATAGCGTGAGTAGGGGGTTATTAAATATGCAGGAAGGGAAAAAGGTTATTCTGTCCATAAAGGGAACTCAAGTAAACCCTATGGGAGAGGATAACAAAATAGAACTTATTACAGAAGGCCGTTTGTATAAAAAGGATGGTATATATTATATTGAATATGAAGAAAGTACTGTATCTGGATTAGAGGGTACCAAAACCTTATTAATAGTAGGGGATAACAGAGTGTCTTTAGAGCGCACAGGTGCACATGAATCTCGCTTTATCTTTGAAAAGGGCAGAAAGTACGTCAGCTATTATGAGACACCTTTTGGCAGCTTGGAAATGGGAGTTTTTCCAACAAGAATCGATTATGACGTGGATGAGACAAAAGGCAAGGTTGATTTAAAATATCAATTGGACATTTCAGGTAAATATGCAGGATTAAATGAACTTATGGTTTGCTATCAGGAGGATGGACCTCAGAGTTTGTTTAAATCCTAAGGCTATGTAAAAGGCTGCCTATTTATAGGTGGCCCTTTTACTAAACCATTAAATTTCAAACTAAAAATTGTGTAATCGTACTATTTTTTGAACAAATCAACTTTTTTCACTATTTAATATTGACCTTTTAATGAAAAAGGTATACTATATTACTGAGTAAATTTATTCAATCATATAATTTCCTTAATATTATATTTTCCTTAGTATATTGTGCTCTCCACTGAAAACACATAGCCTCTAGAGCCTAGTTCCATTCCTAGCGCTTTATTAGAAATATACTTAATATTATGAATTAAAACTGTAAAATATGGCTATACTATGGATTAATATGGTATAGTATGCTTCAATCTGTTTCAATTTACCTTTATCGTTTATATAATGTGTATTAACCCTTGTTCTCTTAACATAACATATAGGTTCTCTTATGCTTAATGCTGGAAATTTCCATATGATTCCTATGTTTGTGTTAATCAAAACTACGGATTAATTTTCGGTATTTAAAATTAAAAAATAGGAAAGAGAGGAATGAAATTTGGATTTTGAACATATTGATTTAAGCAATTTGAATAATAACACTATTTTGGAACTTCGAGAATTTGGCAGAGCTATAGGTGTAAAAAGTGTAACAAGACATAGGAAACAAAAACTAATCGAACTTATTGAACAAAGATTGCAGGAAATGGCTGCCGAGCAGCAAGAACAGATGAAAATTGATCAAACAGATTCAAGTCCAGAACAAGAATCAGATCAAAAGCTTCAAGCCCAAGAGCCAGTTCAAGAAACAGTTAAAGAGGAAAAAGAAGATAAGGAGACAGTTAAAGAGGCTAAAGAATCAGATAGTGAAGATAGGAATGTAGAAGTAGAAGAAACCGTAGAGGTTAAAGAAACTGTGGAGGTTGAAGAAACCAAGGAAACTGAAGAAGACGCTGAAAAAGTCAGACCTTTTCCTACTTCAGGACGTCAAGCAAAAGTTAGCCATAAAACATTCCCCAAGAAGGAAAAACAAGAAGATGAAGACCATCAGCAAGAAAAGGAAGAAGAGATTTCAGAAAGACATAGACAAGATGAGCAAGAATATGATAGTGAGTACGAGAGAAAAGTGGCTTATGCCAGAAAGTATTATAACACTTCAAATCCGGCTATTCCCGAGCTTTTGAGCCAGGAGGATACAAGAGATGCCGAAGGAGTATTAGAGACTTTACCCGATGGCTATGGATTCCTACGTTCCAACAACTATCTATCAGGGGAAAACGATGTATATATATCTCAATCCCAAATAAGAAGATTCAATTTAAAAACAGGAGACTTAGTAGCTGGTAAAACACGTCCTGCTAGGGAAGGTGAAAAGTTTCAAGCTCTTTTATACGTCACTGCGGTAAACGGTGAGGATCCAGAGAATGCAACTAAGAGAAAACCCTTTGACGAGCTGGTTCCTATATATCCCGATGAGCGGATTACACTAGAGGATCCTGACAATCCAAAGGAATTAGCTACAAGGCTTATAGATATTATATCTCCAATCGGTAAAGGCCAGAGAGGGCTTATTGTATCTCCTCCAAAGGCTGGTAAGACCACTCTATTAAAAAAGATTGCCAACTGTATATCCAAAAGACATCCTGATATATATTTAATAGTTCTATTAATAGATGAGCGACCTGAAGAGGTTACGGATATGCAGCGCTCCATCAAAGGGGATGTTGTATACTCTACCTTTGATGAATTGCCAGAGCACCATACCAAAGTAGCCGAGATGGTAATAGAGCGTGCTCAAAGATTGGTTGAACACGGTCGCGATGTGGTTATTTTGCTAGATAGTATCACTCGCTTAGCTCGTGCATATAACCTAACAATTTCTGCAACGGGGCGCAGCTTATCAGGAGGATTGGACCCAGGTGCCCTGCATAAACCCAAGAGATTTTTTGGTGCTGCGCGCAACATAGAAAATGGAGGAAGTCTGACTATTATAGCTACAGCCTTGATTGACACCGGCAGCAGGATGGATGAGGTTATCTATGAAGAGTTTAAAGGAACAGGTAATATGGAGATTCATTTAGATCGTCGTCTATCGGAGAAACGGATATTCCCGGCAGTAGACATTGTAAAATCCGGCACACGACGAGAAGAATTGCTCCTTAATCAAAAAGAGTTGCAGGGTGTTTATGCAATACGTAAGCACTTAAGCGATGGTCGTACAGACAGGGTAACGGAGCTTATTATAAACGATCTTATGAGAACAAATTCAAACGATGAATTTTTAGACATGGTCTTAGAGCAATTTAGCAAACTGGAGAAGGAAGGATATTTTAACGATCGGGATCGTGATAATTTCTATTACGGATTCAGATAAGATGGGAGCTAAAGGGGTATGGTTAAACTAAAAGATAGAACGTTAAAAACATTAAAGTGGCTGGGTTTGGTCCTCCTCATCACTGCTGCTGTATTCCTTTTTTTTACTAAACTCATTAAATACGTAGCGCCATTTTTGCTGGCTTTTCTTATAATGATATCCATTGAAAGATCCGTAGGCTTTCTTCAAAGGAGATTAAAATTCCCTAGAAGCCTTGCTGTAGCAATTTCATTACTCTTTTTTATCGCTGCAGTAGGAGGAATTTTGGTATTTACCTTCTATAAATTAATCAATGAATTGTGGAGATTGGCCCTGGAGATAGCCAGAATGGATTTTAACCCCATAATTGAATATTTCGAGTCATTATTTGAAAAGGGCCAAGACCTGTTTTTTAGTTTGCCAGAGGGTTTAGCTGCTACTATAGAGCAGACCTTGGAGGCCAATATACCCAAATTAACCCAATTCGCCAGTGAGATATCTTCTTGGCTTATGGGTATAGTTATGGGCATGATAGATTTTGTGAAATTTTTGCCCGATGTGCTAGTATTTATCATAGTTATGATGGTGTCTGCCTATTTTATGAGCAGAGACCGTCGACAAATATCAGACTTTTTATCAGAACGCATCCCAGCCAACTGGTTCAGTAGGATAAGAAGTCTAAGAGATGATATGATAGGCGCTTTTGTAGGCTTTATAAGGGCCCAGATTTTTTTGATGGCGGTAACCTTTTTAGAGCTTTTAATAGGCTATCAAATATTGGGTATAGAATATGCTTTTTTCTTTGCCCTGCTTACCGCTATTATAGACATACTACCGGTGTTAGGAACAGGTACTGTACTTATACCAACAGCAATTGTTAACTTTATTACGGGCAATATACCTAGAGGTATAGGCTTTTTGTGCCTGTACTTTATAATATTCGTTATCAGACAGATTCTAGAGCCTAGAGTTGTAGGGCAATCCTTAGGCCTTCATCCTTTGGTCACTCTAATGAGCATGTATATAGGTTTAAGGCTTATAGGAGTGCCTGGGATGTTTTTAGGGCCCATAATAGTAATTTTAGTTAAAGCTTTTTACAAGGCAGGCTTTCTGCCTTCCTGGAAAATAGATACTAAAGCAAAATAAAATAGGAGGCTTGCATTATATTAGCTGTGTATGTTATACTAAATGAGTTATTGAATATAATTAACGTGAAATTTGACTCCTATGGAAAGAGGTGAAATCCATGAAGGAAAACATACATCCCCAATATGGCGAAGCTGTAGTTAGATGTGCTTGTGGTGAGACCTTTGTTACCGGTTCTACCAAGAAGGAACTAAGAGTTGAGATTTGCTCCAAGTGCCACCCCTTCTATACCGGGAAACAGAAGCTGGTTGATACAGGCGGTCGTGTCGAAAGGTTTAAGAGAAGATACGGCCTGGGTAATAATGAAGAATAAAACAAAGGCCGAATACAGATTGGGGAATTTCCCTAGTCTGTATTTTTTGTTTTATGTTAATATAATATAGGTTAAATTAAATATAAAACATAATAACTATTATGATAAGACGTCATTATGATAGGGCATAGACATGGTTAAATGAAAATGATGTATTTTATCTTGCAGTTATTATAAAAATCTAGGAGTCACGTAACGGGAAATTTTATATACATTAGATATATACCTACGTAGGAAGGGGTGTAGGAATGAAAAAGAGTAAAATAGGAGGCCAGGCAGTATTAGAAGGCGTTATGATGAAAGCTCCCAATAAAATAGCCATAGCTGTAAGGCGCAGCAATGGTGAAATTGAAATTGAAAGCAAGGGAATTAGCTCCGTAAAGGATAAATATCCCATATTAAAGCTTCCAGTTTTAAGAGGTATAGTAACTTTTGGTGAAACTATGGTATTGGGAATAAAATCTTTAATGGCTTCTGCCCAGTTATATGGTGAGGAAGAGGAAGAATACAAGCCTTCCAAGGTAGAAAGCTGGGTTTCACAAAAGACTGGAATAAATATAGATGATGTTATGGTGTTTTTTGCCCTAATAACAGCTATAGGATTTGCCATTCTTTTATTTATGATAGCTCCTGCGCTGCTAACTAAGTTTGTAAGCAGGGCTGTAGACAGCAATTTAATAAAGAGTCTAATAGAAGGCGTTATACGCCTAACAGCTTTTATCATTTATATCCTACTCATAAGCAGAATGAAGGATATAAAAAGAGTGTTTCAATATCATGGAGCAGAGCACAAAACCATTCATTGCTATGAGCATGGTGAGGAGCTGACAGTGGAAAATGCCAGGAAATATACCACTCTTCATCCCCGATGTGGCACAGCCTTCTTGCTTATAGTAATGATTATAAGCATAGTTGCCTTTTCCTTTTTAGAGTGGAATAATATAATAGTGAGAATTGTGACAAAGCTGCTTTTATTGCCCTTTATAGCAGGAATCTCCTATGAAATAATAAAATGGGCAGGGGCCAGTGAGTCCAAATGGGTGAATGTAGTAATGTACCCGGGACTCATGCTACAAAAGCTAACTACCAAGGAACCGGATGATGAGCAGCTAGAGGTGGCCATATGTGCCTTTTTAGCTGCCATGGATACAATTGAAGATCGGGAGGAAGTTGTTGACTTTGAACATAATCAAAGCCATGAAAAAAGCCCAAACCCTGTTGCATGAAGCAGGTATTGAGGCCAGCCAGCTGGAGGCCGGCATGCTAATGGCCCATCTATTAGATTGCGAAAGAACCCATTTATATTTGGATAGGGATAGAGTTTTATCTCCCCAGGAGATAGAAGATTATTTTAATATGGTGGATAAGAGAATACAAGGTAGGCCTATTCATTATATAATAGGCTACAGGGAGTTTATGGGCTTAAAATTTTATGTGAACGAGAATGTGCTGATACCCAGACCAGATACAGAGGTGTTGGTAGAACATGTCATCAATTACTGCAAAAATTCAGGGATACACTTCCTTAAAATCCTGGATATTGGCACTGGCAGCGGAGCCATAGCTGTCAGTATAGCTAAATATGTTGAAAATTGTCAGGTAACAGCCGTAGATATTGATGATAAAGCCCTATTAGTGGCAAAGAAAAATGGCATTGTCCACGGAGTAAATGATAGAATAGAATTTATTCAGGGAGATTTATTTTCACCATTAATGGATAGGAAGGATAGGTTTCATGTAATGGTGTCCAATCCCCCCTATATAGCTACAGCGGATATAGGGAAGTTAGAAGCCCAGGTTAAGGATTATGAGCCTATCAAAGCCCTGGATGGAGGCGGGGAAGGGTTGGATTTTTATAGAAGATTGGCCCAAGACGCTCCCAGCTTCTTATATGATGGGGGATTATGGGCGGTAGAAGTGGGCTATAATCAAGCCCAACAGGTAGGGGATATCCTAAGGGAACAGGGCTGTTATCATGATATTGAATTTATAAAAGATTTGAGTGGATATAATCGTGTAGTATCAGCCAGGATGAAAGGAGTAGAGCAATGTTAGATAAACTTGACTTTATTGAGAAAAGATATGAAGAATTAAATAAAGCTATATCTGATCCTGAAATAATAAACAATCAGCAGGAATGGCAAAAGCTGGTCAAAGAGCATGCTGAGATAGAAGAAATTGTTACTGTCTATAGGGAATACCGAAAGGTTCTGGAGGAAATAGAAGAAATTGAGGAAATGCTCCAGGATAAGCCGGATCCTGAATTTAAAGAGATGCTGGAGCTAGAGTTGGCAGAGCTGATTCCTAAAAAAGAGGAGTTGGAACAAAAACTTAAGATACTTTTAATACCTAGCGATCCCAATGATAAGAAAAACGTAATAGTTGAAATTAGAAGTGGTGCTGGAGGAGAAGAAGCAGCTTTATTTGGTGCCGATCTTTATAGAATGTACACCAGATATGCAGAGCGCCAAGGCTGGAAGTGTGAGGTGCTTAGTGCCAACTTTACTGATATAGGCGGAGTAAAGGAACTATTCTTTATGATTGAGGGACAGGGAGCCTATAGCCGATTAAAATATGAAAGCGGGGTTCACAGGGTTCAAAGGATCCCCACCACTGAATCAGGAGGTAGAATTCATACCTCTACTGCTACAGTGGCTGTTCTTCCAGAGGCTGAAGAGGTGGATATTGAAATCAATCCCAATGATTTAAGGATTGATGTATTTAGATCCTCAGGACATGGAGGACAAAGCGTAAACACTACTGACTCGGCAGTTAGAATCACCCATTTGCCCACTGGCGTGGTAGTAACCTGTCAGGATGAAAGATCTCAGATCAAGAACAGAGAAAAGGCCATGAAAATATTAAGTGCAAGGCTTCTGGACATGGCCCGACAGGAAGAAGAAGCCAAATATTCAGAGGCAAGGAAGAGTCAAGTGGGGACCGGTGACAGAAGTGAGCGAATCCGCACCTATAACTTCCCCCAGGGCAGGGTAACAGATCACAGGATAGGACTGACCCTTTATAAACTAGATGAGTTTTTAGATGGGGATATTGATGAAATGATCGATGCCCTTGTAACCCACTTCCAAACTGAAAGTTTAAAGAAAGTTGAAGAGAACTAATTAAGAACATACACAAGAATCCTTGAGAATATACTCTATTAGTGAAGCTTTATTAATGCTTCACAATAGGTATATTTGGGGGAATGAACTTGGCTAACTTTTTATATAGTTCTATTATTGGTGCAAGTGCAGGTATTATTGGAACAAGCATAGGCGGGGCCATGGCTTTTATTTTGGATAAGCCGGGCAAAAGGTTTCTAAGCGTATTGTTAGGTTTCTCGTCAGGCCTTATGATGGCTGTGGTATGTTTTGACCTTTTGCCAGAAGCCTTTGAAATTGGAAGTTTATTTCATGGGTTATTGGGTGTAGTGCTAGGCGTAGCTGCTATTATTTTTTGTGAAGGATTAATAAGCAGCTACAGAAATAGGAGCAGAAAAGGATATGCCTCCAATAAATATATACAGACAGGTATACTACTGGGCATAAGTATAGCACTACACAATCTTCCCGAAGGCTTGGCTATTGGTTCAGGCTTTACCGCCAGAACATCCTACGGCTGGGAGCTAGCCCTTGTTATAGCTCTTCATGATATACCTGAAGGCGTAGCCATGGTTACACCCATGATAATAGGAGGGTCTAGTCCCTTTAAAGCCTTTGTATCAGCTGTTATTGCCGGTATTCCCACGGGTATAGGGGCAATGATTGGATATATGCTTGGCGAGATTTCCCCTATACTTATATCTATATGCCTGGGCTTTGCAGGGGGAGCTATGCTCTATATTACTTGTGACGAGCTTATTCCCGAATCCAGGGAACTATATAAGGGTAGGGTTTCTAGCCTGGGGCTGATTATAGGAGTTATAGCAGGGATACTAATAACCTCAAGTTTTTAATGTTTAAAATACATATAATCAAGTGCCTTTGTTAATAACTTAACCAATAGTGATTGTTCCATAACCGTTAATATATAATGAACATAATGGATATTGATCATCTTCGCTGCTTGGCTAAGAAAACTTAGCTTATGGAGCGCAAAAAAATCTAAACAAGATTATATAAATAACATTCATACTGTAAGGAGTAAGTGGCTTTGGAAACAAAGGTATATAAAATTCATGATGTACAAAAGAATTATAAAGCTATAGAGGAAGCAGCTGCCTTAATAAGGCAGGGACAGGTAGTGGCTTTTCCAACAGAAACTGTATACGGATTAGGTGCTAATGCTCTAGATGGACAAGCAGTAAATAGAATTTTTGAAGCTAAGGGCAGGCCAAATGACAATCCCCTGATAGTACATGTATCTAAGAAAGAGGATATAGAACCTTTGGTATTGGGGGTACCGGCAGAGGTCTATAAATTAATTGAGACTTTTTGGCCAGGCCCCCTTACTATTATACTGAAAAAATCCAGCATAGTACCTGATGAGACAACTGCCGGCCTGTCAACGGTGGCTATTCGTATGCCCAACCATCCCATAGCTTTGGCCCTAATAGATAAGGCTGGTGTGCCCATTGCTGCACCCAGTGCCAATCGTTCAGGCAGACCTAGTCCCACCACTGCTCAGCATGTATTGGAGGACTTATCCAATATTATCCCCATGATCTTGGACGGAATAGAACCCTGTCAAGTAGGAATTGAATCTACTGTATTGGATATGAGCGGTGAAGTTCCCACCATCTTAAGGCCAGGGGGAATTACCTTGGAGATGTTAAAAGATATTTTAAATGACGTGAAAGTGGATGAAGCAGTTTTAAAGCCATTAACAAAGGGACAATCACCCAAATCTCCAGGTATGAAGTATACCCACTATGCGCCTAAAGCTAAAGTCATAATCTATAGGGGAGAAAACCTGGACAGTATGACTGCAGAAATCAATAGGAAGGCAAAAGAATATGTTATTAAAGGGAAAAAAGTGGGTATATTAGCAACAGATGAGACCATAGATAAATATGGAGGCGGATATTTAATCAGCCTAGGCAGCCGTAAGGATCCTGCTTCCATAGCTGCAAGCCTCTTTAATTCTTTAAGAGAATTTGATCATATAGGGGTAGATATAATCTTGGCAGAGTGGGTAGAGGAAAGGGATGAGGGTTTAGCCGTTATGAATCGAATGATTAGAGCAGCTGGGTTTCATGTGGTAAACGTCAGCAATGAAAATTAATAGGGAGTTGATAATACAATGAAGACCATTCTATTTGTATGTACCGGCAACACCTGTAGAAGTAGTATGGCGGAGGCCTTATTTAAGGATATGATAAAAAAACATCATCCAGATAAATTAAAGGATATTAATATTATTTCAGCAGGGGTAGCAGCCAGGAACGGAGATAAGGCAAGTCCTAACGCCATAAAAGCTATGCGGGAGCTGGGCATTGATCTTAGCTGCCACAGTGCTACTCAATTGACAGAAGAGCTAATCAAAAAGGCAGACCTTATACTCACCATGACCCAAAGACATAGGGATATGATCTTAATTATGGATCCAGGAGCTAGAGGTAAGGTTTATACCTTGATTGAATATACCAATGAAGGACAGGAAGAACAAATTAACTTAGATATTCAGGATCCATTTGGGGGTTCTATAGAAGTATACCGTCAAAGCGCCGCCCAAATAAAGAAGGCTTTGGAAATTTTGGTAGAAAAGCTTGTTAAATAATAGACAAGAGAACCCTGTGGAATAAGCTTGCACTAGCTATATTTTAAATGTATAATAAATAAAGATGCTTGGAGGTGAGTGCTTTGAAGGCAAGTTCTGCCAACCTAGAATTAAAGGAAAAAGCAGGCATTGCTGCTGCTAACCTAATTGAAAATGGCATGACAGTAGGCATAGGTACTGGTTCTACTGTAGAGTTTTTTGTTAAGGAATTAGGCAGAAGGGTAAAGGAAGAGAGCCTAAGCATCAAAGGAGTCACCACCTCCCATCAGTCAAAAATCTTATGCTACCAATTAGGAATACAAGTCTTAGATGTCGGCATGTTAGATGAGATAGATTTAGCCGTTGATGGAGCCGATGAGATTGATTATTCCTTAAATGCAATAAAAGGCGGCGGAGCTGCTCATACCATAGAGAAGGTTGTAGCTACCATGGCAAAGGAATTTATATTAATTGGAGATGAATCCAAGCTGGTAGATCGCTTGGGTTTAGATACGCCTATTCCCATTGAAGTTATACCGGAGGCCGTAGGCTTGGTCCAGAAAAAGACCAAAGCCCTAGGGGCTGATCCTAGGATCAGAATGGCAGTGAGAAAAGATGGCCCGGTAATATCTGACAATGGGAATTTTATTGTAGATTTATATTTCAAGCAGCTTGAGAATCTATCCGAAATAAATAATCTCCTTCTTTCCATACCAGGTGTAATTGAAACAGGGTTATTTATTGGGATGGCAAGCCAAGCCTTTATTGCAGGTGCTGATGGAGTTAAAGTCTTAAAAGTAGAGAAGGAGGGAAATTAGCATGGGAAATGTAAAAATTATTGACCATCCATTAATTCAACATAAACTGACTTTAATTAGAAATAAAAGCACAGGATCCAAGGAGTTTAGGGAATTAGTAGAGGAGCTTTCCCTTCTCATGGGTTATGAGGTAACCCGAGATCTTCCCTTAGAAGAAGTAGAGGTGGAAACACCTATTGGACCTACTAAAGCCAAAGTGATTTCAGGTAAAAAATTAGCTATAGTGCCCATTCTAAGGGCAGGCCTAGGCATGGTAGATGGAATGTTAAAGCTTATTCCTGCAGCCAAGGTAGGGCATATTGGATTATATCGTGATCCGGAAACCTTAGAGCCTGTTGAGTATTATTGTAAGCTGCCTCTGGATGTAGAGGAGAGAGAGCTCATTGTAGTAGATCCCATGCTAGCTACAGGAGGATCAGCTTCTGCAGCTATCACTTTTCTTAAGAAACGGGATGTCAGAAATATAAAATTGGTATGTCTAGTGGCAGCCCCAGAGGGGATTGAAAGAATACAAAAAGATCATCCAGACGTGGATATCTTTATAGCAGCATTGGACAAGTGCCTAAATGAACATGGATATATTGTTCCAGGCTTAGGAGATGCGGGAGATAGGTTGTTTGGAACCAAATAAAGATTTAGGCGGTGGTAAAATGTCTTCCATGGATGTTATTAAGCAGATAAAAGAGGCTGAGAAAAAGGCCCAAGAGATTCGGGAACAAGCTGTCCAGCAAGCTAGAGACATTGTAAATAGAGCCCAGCAAGAAGCAGAAGAGTTAGCCGAGCAGCTGCAAAAAGAAGCCCTTGATAAGGGAAAGAAGCTAATGCTAGAGGCCGAAGCCCAAGCTCAAAAGGAGATAGAGGCTCTTAAGGAAAAAAATCAGGCCCAAATAACAGAACTCAAGGCCAGAGCCCAGAGCAATCTCGATGAAGCCGTAACATATGTGCTAGGAAGGATTGTGAAAGACTATGGCCGTAATTGATATGAAGAAGGTTACTTTAATTGGTATCCAGAGTGATAAGGAGAAAATTTTAAAGATCATTCAATCTATGGGTAACCTTGAAATATCCAGCCTTGAAGAGCAAGAGGGAACTGAGGAGCAGGATGCTGTTTTAGAGCTAAGAAGAGATCAGGATCTATCGGCATTAGAAGAGGTACAAGCTCAGTTATCCCAGGTGGAATTTGGGCTGGAATTGATGGATCAATATAATCCGGTAAAATCAGGCCTGTTTGATATGAAGCCTCAAGTGGATGCCCATGAGTTAGCTCAAGCTTTTGAATCTCGCAGTGCAATCCTTGCAGTTGTTTCGGAGCTTAGAAAGCTGGAAGAGAGTTTAAGTGAAATTAGCCTCAAGGAGACAAGGCTAAATAATACCATATTGCAAATGGAACCTTGGGAGAAGTTGGATATTCCTCTAAATCAATTAGAGGATACCCTTACCACCCGCGTTCTTGCTGGTACAGTAAACAATAGCGCAGTTCAAAGATTTTTAGATACCATTGACAATTTAGACAATAACCTTATAGTTGTCCAGCAGTTAGGTCAGACCACAGATGAGACATGTTTCTTTGTAGCTTACCACAACTCTATAGAAGAGGAAGTATCACAAATATTTAAGGAATTTGCCTTTAGCCAATCAAGTTTTTCTGGCTATGAAGGCACTCCTGGTAAAATAATAGCTGAGGCAAAAGAGCAACTAAATGAAGCACGAAAAGCAAGAGATGAAATAATTAAAACAATAACGGAATTATCAAATACACGTCATGAGTTGCAACTTCTATATGATGCACTACTAGTAGAAGTAGACCGACTAAATGCCATACATAATTTGATTCAAACTGATCACACCTTTGTACTCAGGGGATGGTTACCGGCTAAAGATGCTGAAAAGTTTAGCCAGACCCTAAGGGATAAGGTCAAGGATATATACATAAAGCTAGAAGACCCTGCCCCTGATGAGGATTTTCCTGTGGCCCTTGAAAATCATCCTATAGTAACTCCCTTTGAGATGGTTACGGAACTTTATAGTACGCCCAATCCCAGGGAGCTAGATCCCAATGCTGTAATGGCTCCTTTTTATGCTATATTCTTTGGTATCATGATGGGTGATGCTGGATATGGCATAGTTATGGCCTTAGCTGCCTACTTATTTATAAGAAAATTAAAGCCCAAGGGAAATACCAGAAAATTAGCTGGTGTAATATTTATAGGAGGTATCTTCACCTTTATTTGGGGAGCGGTCTTTGGAGGCTGGTTTGGCGATGCTGGAACCCGTTTTGGCATAAATCCAATCTGGTTCAATCCCTCCGAAGAACCTATAAAGATGCTGGCTTTTTGTTTTGCATGTGGTGTTATACATATCTTTGCAGGGATGGGTGTTAAAGCCTATGCCAATATTAAAGAAGGTCGCATTTTAGATGCAGTCTTTGATCAAGGACTATGGTATGTATTTTATATAGGTCTAATACTATGGCTGCTTGGAGGTATGGCCAACTTAGGATCAACCTTTACACAAATAGGAAAAGTTATGACTATAGTAGGTGCTATAGGTCTTATACTTACTCAGGGTAGAGACAAGAAAAATATCTTCGCTAAATTCTTCTCTGGAGTACTTAGCTTGTATGATGTAACTGGCTTTTTAAGCGATGTTCTTTCCTACTCAAGGCTCTTTGCCTTAGGGCTTACCACCGGGGTTATAGGAACCGTAATGAATGAGCTGGGAGCTATGGTGGGAGGAAAATGGTATGGGTGGATATTTGCTGCAGCTATATTAATAGTAGGACATGTCTTTAATATAGCCATAAACTTACTAGGTGCCTTTGTGCATACTAGCCGACTTCAATATATTGAATTCTATGGCAAGTTCTTTGAGGGCGGGGGCAAAGCCTTTAAGCCCTTAAGAATAAGAACAAGATATAACGAAATTAAAAACTAAAACCATATTCAAATCATAAATTTATGAGGAGGTATTTTCATGGAATTAGGAAATGTATTAGCAATTGCTGGAGGAGCTCTAGCAGTAATTCTGGGAGGAATAGGTTCAGTTTTAGGTGTTGCTACAGCAGGACGAAGTGCAGCGGGAGTTGTTGCTGAAGATCCAGATAAGTTTGGTTCTGTACTGTTACTACAAGCCCTTCCCGGTACTCAAGGAATTTATGGTATGCTTATCGCTTTTATCCTCATGGGAAAAATCGGCCTACTAGGAGGAGCTCCCGTAGAGCTTACAACTGCTCAGGGATGGCAGCTTTTTGCCGCTTGTATGCCTATTGCTATCTTGGGACTACTTTCAGCTATTTGGCAAGGCAAGACAGCATCAGCAGCCATTGCTATGGTAGCTAAAAGAGGGGATACTGCAGGTAAAGGTCTTACCATGACAGTTATGGTAGAAACCTACGCTGTTTTGGCTCTCTTGGCTTCCATATTGATGATCAACGGAATTCAACTCTAATGGCAAGACATGAGTTAAAATCAAATGCTAGTAGGAGTGTGAGCCAATGAATGGTATCGATAGGATCAGTCAAAGGATATTGGAAGACGCACAGGCGGAGGCTGCTCGTATTATAGAAGAGGCAGAACAAAGGGCTCGCTCTATTAAGGATAGGAAGGTTAAAGAGGTAGAAAAAAGCAATCAAAAACTCCATGAAGAAAATATGGCCAAAGCTCAGGAGAGAAGGCGTAGGATGCTAAGTGCTGCTGAGCTGGAGATGAAGAAAGAAACCTTAGCTGCAAAGCAGCAGATGATAGATGAAGCCATGGAAAAGGCTAAGCAGGCTATCATGGATATGCCAAAGGATGAGTATCGCAGGGTAATATCCAAAATGCTGTTAGAGTCTGCCCAGGGTCATGAGGAAGTAGTCTTTTCAGCAGCCGATGAAGAGAGATTAGATCAAAGCCTTATTGACCAGGTAAACCAAGAACTTAAAGAACAAGGCAAGAAGGGGGAGCTTAAGCTATCCCCTGAAAGAGGAGAGTTTGAGGGTGGATTTATACTAAGGTCTGGAGGGATGGAGATCAATAACACCTTTGGTGCTATCCTTCGGATGAGCCGTAACCATCTGGAAGCCAGGCTAGCAGAGATTTTATTTGGGAAGGAAGGGTGATAAAATGCCTAGGCCAAGTACTGCATATGCAGCCGCCCATATCTTTGCCCTGGAGAACAAATTGCTAAGCCGGGATAAGGTGGAACGGATGGTGGAGGCGGGCTCTGCTTCAGAAGTTCTAAAGGTGTTATCTGAGACTGAGTATGCCACCGGTGTTTCAGAGCTTGATGGGCCCCATGACTATGAAAAAATGTTATCCGGTGAAATACAAAGACTGTACGAATTTTTTCAGACCATATCTCCAGATCCGGAAATAACCGACTTGTTCTTTATCAAATACGACTTTCATAATTTAAAGGTACTGCTTAAGGCAAGATACCTTGGCAGGGATGAAGATGATATTTTAATAGAATCAGGGGGTACTCTTCCCTTAGATCTATTAAAAGAAGCTATCAAGGAAGAGGACTACAGCCAGCTTCCTGACTATATTAGACAAGCTTTGAAAAAAATTGATGAGGCTATGAACCATAGGGTAGATCCTCTAAAGATAGCTGCCATACTTGATAAGGCAATGTATAAACATATATTTGATGTCTGCGGTAAAAAGAAAAATGGCTTTGTTTTAGAATATTTCACTATGCAGGCTGACCTGATTAATATAAGAACCTTTTTAAGGGTTAGAAAGATAGATGAGTCTTTCGAATTTTTAAAAGAACTGCTACTGCCAGGCAGTGAGCTAGATGAAGACTTCTTCTTTGAGATAATGAAGGAGCCAGTTGAGCATATTGTAGATAGGTTAGTAAATAAGAAATACGGTAAGGTTGTAAAACAAGGCGTAGAGGCCTTTCTTGATACAGGATCCTTATCTACATATGAGCGACTGATGGATGACTTTTTATTAAGCTTTGTCAAGGCCTCAAGGTGGAACCCCCTTGGGATAGAGCCCATTATTGGTTATTTATTGGCCAAAGAAAACGAGATAAGAATTATCCGAATAATTATGGTAGGAAAAGTAAACAACCTACCTTCCCAAATCATACGGGAAAGGTTGCGTGATGTATATGTATAAGATTGGAGTAGTAGGAGACAGGGACTCCATATTGGGCTTTAAAGCCTTGGGCCTATCGGTTTTTCCTGTTACCCAGCCTGAACAAGCTTCCAGGCTTATCAACAATATGGCCAATGAAAAATATGCAGTAATATTTGTAACTGAACCAGTAGCCAAAGAAATCCAAGAAACTATAGACAGGTATAAGAGCGTTCCTTTCCCTGCAATAATACTTATTCCTAGCAACCAGGGAAGTACAGGAATGGGAATACAGGAGATTAAAAGAAGCGTAGAAAAGGCTATAGGAGCTGACATCCTATTTGGAAATGAGTAATTTATCACTATAGTAGCATGACATATATTAAGAAATAATAAGGTTGTTAGGCACAGATTAGGCATAGAGAATTAGTCGACTCATAGAAAGAGGGTAGATAATCCATGCAAGGAAGGATCGTAAAAGTATCAGGGCCCCTTGTTATCGCTGAAGGTATGGCCGATGCCAAGATGTTTGACGTGGTGCGTGTTGGTCACCGGCGACTCATTGGCGAGGTTATAGAACTTCGGGGTGACAAGGCGTCCATTCAGGTTTATGAAGAAACTGCCGGCCTGGGACCAGGAGAGCCGGTAGAGTCTACCGGTGAACCTTTAAGCGTAGAACTAGGTCCCGGTCTTATACAGTCCATATTTGATGGAATTCAGCGCCCCCTAACCTTGATCCAGGAAAGAATTGGAGATCGGATTGCAAGGGGTGTTGAGGTTCCATCCTTGGACCATGAAAAGCTATGGGATTTTGTTCCTAAGGCCAAGGTGGGGGACACAGTAGTTCCTGGCGATATAATAGGAACGGTTCAAGAAACCCCTGCTGTGGAGCATAGAATCATGGTTCCTGAAGGGGTAGAGGGAACCATTGAGTGGATACATGAGGGCATGGCCAATATTGTCCAGCCCATTGCAGGTATAAAGAATTCTCAGGGACAGATAGTAGAAATACCCATGATGCAAAAGACCCCTGTTCGTATAGGTAGAAGGTATAAGGAGAAGCTACCTCCCAATGTGCCCTTGTTAACTGGGCAAAGGGTAATAGATACCTTTTTCCCTGTAGCCAAGGGCGGAGTAGCTGCTATTCCCGGACCTTTTGGCAGCGGGAAAACGGTAGTACAGCATCAGCTGGCCAAGTGGGCTGATGCAGATATAGTGGTATATGTTGGATGCGGTGAGCGGGGCAATGAGATGACCGACGTTTTGATGGAGTTTCCGGAACTAGTGGACCCTGAGTCCGGGCGCCCTTTGATGGAGAGGGTAGTGTTAATTGCCAATACTTCCGACATGCCTGTTGCTGCCCGTGAGGCTTCCATATATACAGGTATCACCATTGCTGAGTATTTTAGGGATATGGGATATAGCGTGGCTATCATGGCGGATTCTACATCCCGATGGGCTGAGGCTCTTCGTGAAATGTCCGGACGTTTGGAGGAAATGCCTGGAGAGGAAGGTTATCCTGCCTATCTTAGCTCTCGATTGGCTGAGTTCTATGAGCGAGCAGGTAGGGTAATATGCCTAGGTTCTGATGAAAGAGAAGGTGCTATTAGCGCTATTGGTGCTGTTTCACCTCCAGGTGGAGATATCTCCGAGCCTGTTACCCAGGCTACCCTTCGAATAGTCAAGGTCTTTTGGAGGCTGGACGATCAGCTAGCCTATAGAAGGCACTTCCCAGCCATCAACTGGCTAGAGAGTTATTCCCTATACTTAGATAGATTAAGCCAGTGGATGAAGGACCAGGTTTCTGAAGAGTGGAATCAGTTGCGGGATGAAGCCATGAGACTGCTTCATGAGGAATCGGAACTAGAAGAGATTGTAAGGCTGGTAGGTATAGATGCCCTTTCTTTAAAGGACAGGCTGATACTGGAAACCGCCAGGTCCATAAGAGAGGATTACCTCCATCAGAATGCTTTCCATGAAGTAGATACCTATACATCTTTGCAAAAGCAGTTTAAAATGCTAAAGCTTATACTAGAGTTCCATCATCTAGGTCAAAGGGCATTAGATAGTGGTGCGGAATTTAGCCAGATTATAAACCTGCCCGTTAGAGAGAGGATAGGCCGTGCTAAATATATTCCTGAAGAAAATATAGATGAGCTAGATGATATCATGAAAGAATTGCGGGAACAGATGTCATCCCTGATATCAGAGGGAGGATTTGAATATGCTTAAAGAGTATAAATCTATTACAGAGGTTGTAGGTCCCTTGATTCTGGTTGAAGGAGTAGAGGGAGCCACATACTACGAACTGGTAGAGATAGAACAACAAAACGGAGAAATCCGAATGGGCCGTGTCTTAGAGGTGGACGGGGATAAGGTCGTAGTTCAGCTTTTTGAAGGAACCCAGGGCCTGCAGATATCCACCAGCAAGGCCAGGTTTTTAGGTAGAAGTATTGAGCTGGCCGTATCCCCTGACATACTAGGCCGGGTATTTGACGGAATGGGCAGGCCCATAGATGGAGGTCCCAACATCATAGCTGAAAAGAGGCTGGATATAGAGGGAGAGCCTATAAATCCCGCGGCTAGGGACTATCCATCGGAGTTTATCCAGACAGGTATATCTGCAATAGATGGGCTCAATACCCTGGTTCGCGGGCAAAAACTGCCGGTGTTTTCCGGATCGGGGCTGCCCCATGCCCAATTGGCGGCTCAGATTGCCCGTCAGGCCAAGGTACTAGGTGATGAAGAGAGCAACTTTGCCGTTGTATTCGCAGCTATAGGTATCACCTTCGAAGAGGCGGACTTCTTTATTACCGACTTTAGAAGAACCGGAGCCATTGAACGAACTGTATTATTTATGAACCTAGCTAATGATCCAGCTATTGAGCGTATTGCTACCCCTCGTATGGCTCTTACAGCTGCAGAATATTTAGCCTTTGATTTGGGAATGCATGTACTGGTTATCCTAACGGATATAACCAACTATGCCGAGGCCCTAAGGGAAATATCTGCAGCCCGTAAGGAAGTTCCAGGCCGCCGTGGATACCCTGGCTATATGTATACTGACCTTGCTACCATGTATGAAAGAGCTGGTAGGATAAGGGGTAAGGAAGGTTCCATTACCCAAATCCCTATACTTACCATGCCCGAGGATGACAAGACCCATCCAATCCCTGATCTTACGGGATATATTACCGAAGGGCAGATTATACTAAGCAGGGAGCTTCATGGAAGGGGAATTTCACCTCCCATAGATGTACTGCCCTCCCTGTCCAGGCTGAAGGACAAGGGAATAGGTGAAGGCAAAACTCGGGAAGATCATGCCGACACCATGAACCAGCTATTTGCTGCCTATGCCAGAGGTAAAGAGGCCAAGGAGCTTGCAGCAATTCTCGGGGATGCAGCTCTCAGCGATGTAGACAAGCTATACGCCCAATTTGCTGACGAGTTTGAAAAGCGATATATATCCCAGGGATATGATACCAACCGTTCCATAGAGGAAACCTTGGACTTGGGATGGGAGCTATTGACCATCCTACCAAGAGCAGAGCTCAGGCGTATTAGGGATGAATACATTGACAAATATCTGCCTGAGAGTCAAGAAGGGAATGAATAGGTATGGCTGTCATGAGAGTCAATCCTACCCGTATGGAGCTTACCCGCCTAAAAAAGCGATTAGCTATAGCTGTTCGCGGGCATAAGCTCCTTAAGGATAAACGGGATGAGATGATAAGGCGGTTTATTGAATTGGTCAGAAAAAACAAGGAGCTGAGGGAGCAGGTAGAGAAGGAACTCACCCAGGCTTTAGGAGATTTTTTGATGGCCAGAGCAGTCATGTCCACTGAGGTGTTAGAGGAAGCGGTAATGTACCCTACTCGTCAGGTGGAGCTTAAGGTTTCAAAGCAAAATGTAATGAGTGTGGATGTTCCAAAAATCGACTATGAGGAGAAGAGCCAAGAAGGCTTATCCCCTTATCCTTATGGATTCGCCTCAACATCTGGGGAATTGGATGGAGCCATTGCTACTCTATCTGATATTCTACCCCGAATGCTGGAGTTGGCAGAGATAGAAAAAACCTGTCAGATGTTAGCCGATGAGATAGAGAAGACCAGGCGCAGGGTCAATGCCCTGGAACACATAATGATCCCTCAGATGGAAGAGACCATTAAATATATAACCATGAAAATGGATGAAAATGAAAGGGCTAGCCGTACACGGCTTATGAAGGTCAAGGATATGATAGAGGAGAGAAATATAGAAAGCTCGGGTTAATCCGAGCTTTTTATATTTTATAGTTTGTTTATTTTAAGCTTATTTATTTGGGAATTCAGTTATATTTTTGACAACACATTCTACATTTACGATTTTTGCAGTATTTATATCCCCTTTTATCTAGACATATAATGTTATTGGATTGACAATGGGAACAACTAAACTGGCCCTTGCCAATCTTTTTAAAATTATCATAGCTTTCATACCAGCTATTATTACAATCTAAGCATTTAACCCGTCCAAGATACACATCAAAATTACCGCCCTCAATGCGTATTGCCTTTCCATTGACTAGGCTATCAACAATCTTTCTTCTGGCTTCAGCTAGAATCCTCTGATAGGTTTGGCGGGAAATATTCATCTTAATAGCACAACTTTCCTGATCCAGACCCTCAATATCTCTAAGGCGTAGCGCCTCCAGCTCTTCGATTTTTAGCACATTTTCTTTAACTTGGTTCTCAGGTACTTTATAGGGAACAAAATATCTAATTTGTGGGATAAATCGAACCCTACGCTTTTTTCTAGGTCTTGACATAGGTGCTCACTCCTTTAACAAATATTCTATCACCAACCTTTTACTTATACAATAATTGTTAATTTATTAACTTATTTCATGATTTTCTATTGGTATAGAATAATTTTTATCCGGCAATAATCCAAATAAGAGGGTAAATTTTTCGGAGCTGATGGGGATGATTAAAAGAACTTGGCTTTTTGGCATTATAACTATATCTTTATGTATCTGCCTTTATCTACTATTTAGTAATTTAAATTATAAAAATCAAGCTCTGGCAGCAAGTCATCAAAGGATAAAGTTAGATGAGCTGTTTGAAGAATCTGGATGCCAATGGTCTGAGACCCATATTAATGCATGGGCAGAGATAGAGTCTGGTAGTAAAACTTTTGATGACCTTAAAGATATGGGCGTAGAGCTGTGCCACTTTCTTAATCTAGAGCTGAATAGTCAAAAAACATTCAATTACAAAACTTATCAAAAACAGGTAAAAATAGAGGCAAGGGACCAAAAAGGCCAAAGTTATGATATAATTATAAGCAATAATGAGAAAACTCATGTAGTCATCAATATTTATGGCAATCAGCATTTTGTAGACACTCAAGATTATATAGATAAAATTGAAGACTATTTCCACAGCATAAAGGCACTTCCCCGTATTTCAGCTACCCTTGTAGGAACCTTTGATGGGAGACTGGATAGTAAAGAAAGGAAATCTATTATCAATAGCTTAGTAGCCAAAATAAATGGGCGAGTTACCCAGGCTATGGAAGATGAGAGGCTTATAAGCATAGCTGGCTATTCTCATATTTTAGATACTGCACCAATAGCTAATATAAACTTTCAAATAGCTTCCAGATACAACGCTTATGAAGGAAAAACTTATCTTTGGATGGGTACTCCCATTATAACAATAGAATATTGATATAATATAGCAAAAATCAAAGTAAATTTATAAGACATGAGGTGTATAAATGTGTCGAAGCTCATAGTTAGCCAAAGCCCACCCTTGATTGGAAGGGTAAGAATTGAAGGTGCCAAGAATTCAGTTTTGCCCATTATAGCAGCCTCCCTATTGACTGAAGAAGTATGCATATTAGAGGATGTACCCCTATTAAAGGATGTATTTGTGGCCTGTCAGGTCCTTGAGTGCTTTGGTTCCAAAGTAAATATTCGCAATAATACTCTTATTATAGATAATAGTAATACTTATAAGGGTGAAGCCCCCTATGAGCTAACCAAGAAGATGAGGGCTTCTTTTCTAGTTATGGGCCCTTTATTGGCCCGCCATGGGCATGCAAGAATATCCCTTCCAGGGGGTTGTGCCATTGGCAGTCGCCCTATAGACTTACATCTAAAGGGTTTTTCAGCCCTGGGAGCAGACATTACTTTAGGCTACGGGTATATAGAGGCTAAAGCTAATAGATTGAAAGGCAATAAAATATACTTAGACTTTCCCAGTGTCGGTGCAACGGAGAATATAATGATGGCAGCAGCCTTAGCCCAAGGTCAGACTATAATAGAAAACGCCGCTGAAGAACCAGAGATTGTAGATTTATCCAACTTTATAAATGCTATGGGTGGCAATGTTAGAGGAGCTGGTACTGGTACCATTAGAATAGAAGGGGTAGACAGACTCCATGGTGCAACCCATACAGTGGTACCTGATAGGATTGAGGCAGGCACCTTTATGGTAGCTGCTGCTATGACAAAGGGTAATGTATTATTAGAGAATGTGTTAATAGATCATTTAAAACCCATTGAAGCCAAGTTAAAGGAAGCTGGAGCAACAATCCTAGAGGAAGGTGAAGGCATAAGGGTTATTGGTCCGGATATATTAAAGCCTATAGATATAAAGACACTGCCCTATCCCGGCTTTCCCACAGATATGCAGGCACAAATGATGGCTATGGTAACTACGGCTCCGGGTACTAGCGTTATAACCGAGACAGTATTTGAAAATAGGTTTATGCATGTAGACGAATTAAAAAGGATGGGAGCCAATATTAAAATTGAAGGCAGAAGCGCCATAGTGGAAGGAGTCAGTCACCTTACCGGCACTAGTGTGAAAGCTACGGATCTTAGGGCAGGTGCAGCACTGGTACTGGCAGGCCTAATAGCCAAGGGAGAAACCGAGATATCCAACATATATCATATAGATAGAGGCTATTATAGAATTGAGGAAAAGCTTGCCAAGCTGGGAGCTAACATTCAAAGAGTGCCATAAAGGGGTAATGGCTATTGACGGTTTACTTGGTCCCTGATTTGGACAAAACCAAATCAGGGAAGGCCTTAACTGTCAATAGCCATTACTAATGTATTAATTCATGTTCTAAAGTTTAAGTTATCGTCATACCGTAAATAATGTACGATAAGTTATTGTATTAAGATACGGAAGGCGAGACTTTATGAGACAATGGATTGATGTTCTGATAATAATTATCCTTATTGTGCTGATTCTTCCCTCTTTGCTGGTTGCTATGTTTTCTAGAAGAAATCCAGATATTCCGCCTCCCCATATTGATAGCTATGATGAAGGCGAGAGTATAGAGGTAAAAAAAAGCAGTGAAACTTATGAGGAGCCTACCATAACCCTGTACAACCACTATACTAAGTCATTAGAATCCATTCCATTGGAAGAGTATGTGGTAGGAGTAGTAGCAGCGGAGATGCCTTCCTCTTTTGAGATGGAGGCCCTAAAGGCGCAGGCGGTTGCAGCTAGAACCTTGGCTGTTAGAAAGATGCGCTCGAAAGGTGGCAGGGGATGCACCAAGTATGATGGCGCTGATGTATGTAGTCAGTTTAATCATTGCCAGGCTTGGATTTCTGAATCCCAGCAGCGAAAGAACTGGGGAGATAAATTCCAAGAAAACAGCAACCGGATACGCCAAGCGGTACAGGAGACCAGAGGTTATATCATGACTTATGAAGGCCAGCCTATAGAGGTGTTTTTTTATTCTACCAGCAACGGTAAAACTGAGGATGTAGCAGAAGTTTTTTCAGCTTCACTGCCCTATTATAAAGTAGTAGAAAGTCCGGGCGAGGAGGATGCTCCACGCTACAAAGAAACCTTTTCCTTTACCTATGATGAGTTTATTAGAATCTTTCATTCCCAATATCCCAATAGTGGTTTGTCAGCATCGAAATTGGATCAACAGATAAAGATACTTAGCTGGACAGACAGCGGTAGGGTTAGGGAGCTTATGGTAGGCAATACCAAGATCAAAGCTACAGAATTTAGAACCCTATATAACCTAAACTCTACAGATTTTAGTTTTCGATTTAAGCAAGGCAAGGTCTATATTGACACTACGGGATATGGTCATGGAGTAGGTATGAGCCAGATAGGAGCAAATGCCATGGCCAAGGAAGGAAAAGATTATAGGGAAATTCTTAAGCACTACTATAGAGGAGTAGAAATAGAAATATTGTCATAAAAATTTAGTACAGCCATCCAGAAAAAATTGGATATTTTATGGATAGGCTGTATTTTTTTCGTTTTTTTGGAGAGAATTATGAATGTGTTATTCCATGATTTTGTAAATGTTTAGGAGGTATCTAAATATGAGCTCAAATAAATCTAGGGGGAAATTTAGAGAAGCTTTTACCAAGGAAAAAATAATGCGTTTTTTGGACAAGCAGGGTTTTTATATTGTTCTATTTGTGTGTATTGCTATTATCGGAATTACCGCCTATATGACTTCTGAAAAGCCTGAACAACCACAGCAGGAAATTGTAGAGAACCAGCAAGCTACAGAAGAATCTAAGGAGCAAGAATTGGCTCAAACAGACCTGGAGGATACACAGCAAGAGCCAGAAAAGGATAAGATTGACATACAAATAAAGGATAGTGAGGAGCAGCCGGATAAAGCTAATGAAACTGAAAGTGCTCAAGAAGCGGAAGATGAAAAGGCACAGGAGACCTTAGCTTCCAATACACCTAAGAAGGAAGAGGAAACCAAGAAAGGAGAGACTTCAGGGAAACAAAATCAGGCTCAGTCCAGCAAGGCTAGCAGCTCCAAGATTACTATGGTATACCCAGTTCAGGGAAATATTTTAAAGGAGCATACAACGGAGGAATTAGTATACTCCCAAACCCTAAAGGAGTGGAGAACTCATTCAGGAATAGACATAGAAGCCAGTACAGGTACTGAGGTCAAAGCAGCTTTAGGAGGTACCGTGGAAGAGATTACTGAGGATCCCCTTATGGGAATTTGCATAACCCTAGATCATGGCAATGGACTAAAAACCTTTTATGCCAATCTGTCTACCGGTAACATGGTAACAGTGGGACAGAAAGTGGATAAAGGACAGATAATTAGCGGAGTTGGTAGTACAGCCAGCGCCGAAATACTGGATGGCCCCCATCTACACTTTGAAGTGTTGCTCAATGGGGAAAGTGTAGACCCAAAACAATATTTGAAATAAAACAATATTATAGAGACTGCTAATACACCGCCGAAACAAAGGCGGTTTTTTTAATTCTAAAATTCCCTTCTATATCCTTCAAATTTTGCATATTTATCAATTGAAGGATGTCTTCGAGGGGGGTCAGAAGTTGAAGGACTATATTGAAGAAAGAGTAATTGAGATTTCCAACTATATCATTGAAACAGGAGCTACAGTCAGAGAAGCTGCCAAGGTGTTCAAGGTTAGCAAAAGTACTGTACATAAGGATGTCTCCGAAAGACTTCTCAAGATAAATCCCACTCTCTGGAAGGAAGTCAAGAAGGTTTTAGATCAGAATAAGGCAGAACGTCATATCCGAGGTGGAAGGGCCACTAGGGATAAGTACAAAGCCAAGCGTCATGAGGAAATGAATATAATAAAAGCAGAATAAATACAAAAGAAGGCAGTTTAGCAATAAAATTTCATATTATAAAGAGGAATTTGACAGAAAACATAGAATAAGTATAATTTAGAGGTAATCCTTGGATAAAATATGATAATTATAGAAGAAGGGTAAAAAACAAAAGAAAGGACCGATAAGGGTGTTTGGGAGCAGAGACATCGGTATCGATTTGGGAACTTCCAGTGTATTAATATACAGGCGTGGAAAAGGAATAGTATTAAGAGAGCCATCTGTTGTAGCCATTGATATAAAAGGTGGCAAAATCCTTGCTGTAGGATCTGAAGCCAGTAGAATGCTAGGAAGAACCCCAGGCAATATTGTAGCACTTAGACCACTTCAAGATGGTGTTATATCTGATTATGAGTTAACCGAAAAAATGCTTAGGTACTTTTTAAGAAAAGCTATACCTAAAGGTTTGGTTCGTAAACCCCGCGTGGTCGTTTGTGTACCCAGTGGTGTAACAGAGGTTGAAAAAAGAGCTGTCATAGATGCTTCTTACGAAGCGGGAGCAAGGCGTACTTATATTATAGAGGAGCCTATTGCAGCTGCCATTGGTGCAGGTATGGATATAAGTAAGCCTTATGGAAATATGGTAGTGGATATTGGGGGAGGCACCACCGATATAGCCGTTATTTCCTTAGGTGGTGCTGTGGTTACCGAATCCATAAAAGTAGCCGGGGATATGTTTGATGAAGCAATAATTCGTTATATGCGCAAGAAATATAATCTATTAATCGGGGACAGAACAGCAGAGGAAATGAAGATAAAAATAGGATCAGCATATCCTCGAAAAGAAGAGCTGGTCATGGAGGTAACAGGAAGGAACCTAATTTCCGGACTGCCAAAGACCATTCCGGTTAGCTCCAATGAGATGGCAGAGGCCTTGCAAGAGCCTCTAGAAACTATAATCTATTCAATTCATTCTGTTTTAGAAAAAACGCCACCTGAACTATCATCAGACATTAGTGAAAACGGCATAACAATGACTGGTGGCGGATCTTTGCTATATGGATTGGACAAGCTTCTTGAAGAAAACTTAAAAATTCGGGTAAATATAGCTCCAGATGCCCTGTCCTGTGTTGCTATAGGAACGGGCAAGGCCTTAGAGCATATTGATATTTATTCTGAAACATCAGTATTCGACTATAAAAGAGGAAACTTTGCCAATTAATTATTGAAAGGATGTAGAGTATGATAAGAGGCTTGTATACTGCAGCTACCGGTATGATTCACCAGAGGAATAAATTAGATAGCATAGCCAATAATTTAGCCAATACCAATACAAGAGGCTATAAGAAGGACGATATAGTCAGCCGTTCCTTTCGTGATGAGCTTTTGCTGCGCATGAGCAAGGGGCAAAGCCCAAAGGCATTAGGTCCCATTAACCATGGAGTTTATGCTGAAAGGGTGACTACCTTTTTCCAAGATGGCGCCCTGCAGCAGACAGGCTTAATAACTGATGTAGCCCTTCAGGGTGAAGGCTTTTTCACCATTATTAGGGACGGCCAGGAGTTTTATACTAGGGACGGCACTTTTAAGGTAAATGACCAGGGGATATTGGTTACTATGGAAGGACATGTAGTGGCCGGTGAATACGGTCCTATAGAAGTAGGTCAAGAGGATTTTGAGATAGATAGCGAAGGATATGTATGGCAAGGCTATAATCTAATAAACCGTCTACAGCTGGTAAACTTTGAAGATCCCAATGCCTTGGAAAAGGTAGGAAACAACCTATTTGCCAACAATAACCCAGCTGAAAATCCTATCATAGAATTTGAAGGACAAGTTTTCCAAGGCTACGCAGAGCAGTCCAATGTGGAGCTTGTAGACGAGATTAGCGATATGATAACAGTATCCCGAAGTTACGAGGCAAACCTAAGGATACTTCAAATGTTGGATAATGTCCTATCAAAGACTGTAAATGAAGTAGGAAACGTATAGGAGGATAGAGATGATTAGATCTTTATATACAGCCACCACAGGTATGAGGGTACAGCAGCATAAAATAGATACAATAGGTAATAATATTGCTAACATCTCAACCACAGGGTACAAGAGTACAAGGCCAGATTTCAAGGAAACCCTATACGATGTTATGGAAATAAGACCAGCCCATGCACAAGCCAATTTATTGGTTGGCAACGGGGTAAGGGTGGGCTCTGTTCAAAGGATTTTTACCCAGGGCAGCCTGCGCCAGACCAATAATAAACTGGACTTGGCCTTGGAGGGACAGGGTTTCTTTGCTATAGGTTATGAGGATGGACAAACTGTCTATTCCCGAAATGGAACTTTTAAACTGTCCTATATGCCCAATGGTCAAGCCAGACTTGACAATATGGAAGGCTATCCTGTGTTGGACCAGTATGGGCAGCCCATTTTATTTAATGGAGATATAAGGGAAGAAAATCTTGTTATAAACCAGGACGGCAGTATATATTTGACCAATGAATATGGTAGCTTTTATCAGGGAACTTTGGGGATTTACACTTTTGCAGATCCCAATAGTTTACAATCAGTAAGGGCATCCTACTTTATGGCTACCGAGGCTAGTGGCGAACCTGAACAAGCTTTGAATACTAGGGTGATTCAGGGATATTTGGAACAGTCCAATGTAGATATGGCTCAGGAGATGACAGAGCTTATCATGGCTCAAAGAGCCTATCAGTTAAATTCTAGGGTAATACAGACAGCAGATGAAATGGAAAAACAGGCTAATAGCCTAAGAGGATAGTTAGCGAGGTTAGATAATAGATGGAAATAATAGAGGTCAATGAAATAATGAAACGGATTCCTCATCGCTATCCCTTCTTGTTGGTGGATAGGGTGTTGGAATTGGAGCCCGGCAAAAGAGGGGTGGGCATAAAGAATGTTACTGTAAATGAGCCTTTCTTTCAAGGCCATTTTCCAGGGATACCTATTATGCCCGGTGTACTTATCATAGAGGCTATGGCCCAGTTAGGTGCTGTTGTAGTGCTGGGCATGCCGGAGAATCAAGGGAAACTAGCTCTATTTGCCGGCATTGATAAAGTGCGCTTCAGGCGTCAAGTGGTACCGGGAGATCAGCTGCGTCTTGAAGTGGAAATGACGAGATTGCGAGGCTCCATAGGCAAAGGCAAAGGCAGGGCCTTTGTAGATGGAGAACTAGCAGCTGAAGGCGAAATTATGTTTGCCTTAGTAGATGCCCATTAGCTATCCCACAGCTTGCGCACATGGGTTTTCTTAAGAGCACCTAGAATCTGTTCCTGGACATTGGGTACATCCTTAGATATGTCTAGGAGCAGATTTTTTATATATTGCCTCTTGGTCTCCCCATTAGCTGGGCAGGGATTAAATACCACAGGAATATTATAGCGTTTTACCGCCCTTTTAATTTCAGGCTCAGGAACATAAACCAGAGGCCTTATCAGGGTAATATCCTTTCTATCTAAATAGGTGACAGGAGAGAAGGTATTAAACCTGCCTTCATAGAATAAACTAAGAAAGAGAGTTTCAATAACATCCTCCCTATGGTGGCCCAAAGCCACTTTTTTGCATCCCAGTTCCAATGCTGTGTTGTGCAGGGCACCTCGCCTGAGCTTTGCACATAGGGAACAGGGATTTTTTTCTTTGCGGATATCAAACACTATGGTAGCGATTTTGGTTTCCTTAATTGTATAGTTAACACCCAGTTCTTTACAGAAATCTTTTACCCCAGACCAATCAGCACCCTCAAATCCCATATCCAGGGTGATGGCTTCTAATTCATATTTTACAGGGGACATGTACTGATATAATTTTAAGGCTTTCAGCAAAATCAAGCTGTCCTTGCCGCCAGACACCCCTACTGCGATTCTATCTCCGTCCTCTATCATATTAAAGTCTTCTACAGCTTTTCTTAAGCAGCCCAGAATTTTCTTCACTTTGCTGTTCATCCCTTCTATTTGAGTATATATGTCTTTCATATCTTGTTGTGCCCAATATTCACTTGCATATTATATAACAATTTTGGGTCAATGTATATTATAATTAGCGAAGGAATTTACTTATCATTAGCACATTGTAATCTTGTAGTTATAATCTTAAAACTAGCATGAAAGTTATCAATATTTTCGAATAAAAAAGCAAAATATTAAAAAAACATTCGGTTTTGGCGAGAAATTATGCTATAATTGGGTATAATGAGGAAAAAGGGGATAAAGGAGTGATTGGATGGGAAAAATAAGGAGAAATGAGCGTATTGGCGCAATGGTGAAAATTCTATGCAGTCATCCAAACAGGATATTTACGCTCAATAGTTTTAGTGAAATGTTTCAAGCAGCCAAATCTACTATAAGCGATGATGTTGTCATAATTAAAGACATTTTAAATAAATTTGAGTTAGGCGATATAGAGACTGTAGTAGGAGCAGCAGGGGGAGTTAGATTTTTACCCAAATTGTTTGAAAAGGATTCTGATTTTATTCAAGGTATATGCGATAAACTCTCTGTGCCCGACAGAATCCTTCCAGGAGGATTCCTGTATACGTCAGATATACTCTTAATGCCAGATGTGGTCAAGAAATTTGGGGAGATGTTGGCTACTCAATTTCAGCACACTAATCCTGATTTTGTAATAACTGTTGAAACTAAGGGAATCCCCATAGCTCTAATGACTGCACAGGCCCTTAACTGCCCTGTAGTATTGGCAAGGAGAGAAAGCAAAGTAACAGAAGGCTCCACTGTATCCATCAACTATGTATCAGCTTCCTCAAAGCGTATCCAAACCATGTCCCTGGTAAAAAGAGCTGTGCAAAAAGGGCAAAGGGGGCTTATAGTTGATGATTTTATGAAGGGTGGAGGAACAGCTAGAGGACTTATGGAGCTTCTACATGAATTCGAGGCTGAAATTGTAGGAGTAGGAGTAATTATTTCCACTGCTGATCCTGAAGAAAAACTTGTAGAAGATTATAAATCCCTGATGGTACTAAAGCAAGTGGATGAAGTACAGAAAAAGGTTGTAGTTGAACCAGCTTCTTGGGTAAGAAAATAGAATTGAATAATTTTTTTGTTTTTTTTTGATTTTAGGAAGGACTATGGTTTTTTTTGGCGAATAAATATAATATCTACCATTGCTATAGACTCGGAAGGTGGTGAGCTTAAATTGGAAATTACTGATGTAAGGGTTCGAAAAATCCGCGGCGATGGCAAAATGAAAGCAGTAGCCTCTGTGACCTTTAACAACTCCTTTGTGGTGCACGACATAAAAGTGATAGAGGGTCAAAACGGCTTGTTCATTGCTATGCCTAGTCGAAAAACTCCCACCGGGGAGTATAGGGATATTGCCCACCCAATCAATTCGGATATGAGAGGTAGACTCCAGGGGGTAATTTTAGAACAGTATGA
>CALKWV010000130.1 GCA_938003915.1 uncultured Bacillota bacterium
TATATAAAACCATTAGAGATTTTTATGATCCGGATATAGAGAAAATTATTATTAATGATAAGAAGGAGTATGAAAGGACTTTAGAATTAGCTGGTGTACTTTTCCCCGGTTTAGAAAAGAAGATGGAATTCTTTGATAAGCCAATAGGCGTATTCCAGTACTATAATATAGAATCCAAAATAGAAAAGGCTATTCAAAAGAAAGTTTGGCTTAAAAATGGCGGTTATTTAATTATTGATACAACGGAGGCATTGACAGTTATCGATGTCAATACCGGAAAGTTTGTAGGCTCAAAAAATTTAGAGGATACAGTGCTTAAGACTAATTTGGAAGCGGCTCAGGAAATTGCGCACCAGATTAGGCTTAGGGATATTGGAGGCATTATTATTATCGATTTTATAGATATGACTCAAGAAGAGAGTAAAAATAAAGTACTGGAAGTTCTCAAAAATGCCCTAAAAAAAGATAGAACTAAGACCAAAGTTGTAGGTTTTACAGGATTAGGCTTGGTGGAGATGACCAGAAAAAAAGTAAGAAGCAGGTTATCATCTAAATTACTAAAACCTTGCCCCTACTGCCATGGAACCGGCAGGGTGTATTCTGAAACCATGATAGTTGCCAAAGTAGAAAAGGAAATTGAGAATATGGTAAAGGCATCTAAAATATGGGGTGTGGTGGTGGAAGTACATCCTGATATAGCTAGGTTATGGAGCGAGGATGGAGAGAAAAACATTGAGATTTTAGAAAAGAGTCTAGATTGTAGGATATATATAAAAGAAAACAATAATTTTCATATAGAGGAAAGTGAAATACATCCATTGGTTAATCAACAGGATGCTGAAAAGTTCTTTCTTGAAAATAAGTAATTATAAATGACCGCCATGGAACCGCCCTGCCTAATTTTTCGACTCTGGTGGTTCTTGATGTTGACTAGATAAGCTGTTATAGTGATGGCCAAGGATGTGAATGGGGAGGGCGAAATTAATTGAGAATAATAAAAAAGTCTAAGAAACTGGAGAATGTTTGTTATGATATAAGGGGACCAGTATTGGATGAATCAAAAAGGCTGGAGGAAGAGGGATACAATATAATTAAATTAAATATTGGCAACCCAGCGCCCTTTGGCCTTAATGCACCTGATGAAATAATAGTTGATTTGATTATGAATCTGAAGAACGCCCAAGGATATAGCGATTCTAAGGGAATCTTTTCAGCTAGAAAAGCTATTATGCATTATTGTCAAGAGAAGAATATTGATGGGGTAGGCATAGATGATATATATATTGGCAATGGAGTAAGCGAGCTTATTATGATGTCCATGCAGGGTCTGTTGGACAATGGGGACGAAATTTTGATACCAGCCCCTGATTATCCTCTATGGACTGCAGCAGTTAATCTTGCGGGAGGAAAGGCTGTACACTATATCTGTGATGAGCAGTCAGATTGGTATCCAGATCTTGAGGATATGGCAAAAAAGATTACGCCTAATACCAAAGGAATTGTAGTAATTAACCCCAATAATCCTACTGGAGCAGTTTATCCTGTAGAAATATTGGAGGGAATTATTGATTTAGCAAGGGAACATGATTTAATTATATTCGCTGATGAAATATACGATAAAATTCTATACGATGGGGTTACTCACACATCCATTGCTTCCTTAGCAGACGATGTGTTGTTTATAACTATGAATGGTTTATCCAAATCCCATCGAATTGCTGGATTTAGGGCAGGCTGGATGGTTATAAGCGGTGATAAATCTGGCGCTAAGGACTATATAGAGGGATTAAATATGTTAGCATCAATGCGCCTATGTAGCAATGTACCTGCCCAGTATACCATTCAAACAGCCTTGGGAGGTTATCAGAGTATTAAGGATTATGTGAAGCCGGGAGGCAGGCTTAGGGAGCAGAGAGATTATGCATGGGAGCGGCTAAACAGTATACCCGGAATTTCTTGTGTTAAGCCTAAAGGAGCTTTCTATCTGTTTCCTAAAATAGATGTAAAGCGTTACAATATTGTAGATGATGAAAAATTCGTTTTAGATTTTCTATTGCAGGAGAAGGTTTTATTGGTTCAAGGAACTGGATTTAATTGGCCGGAACCTGATCATTTTAGAATAGTATTTTTACCTAACCTAACAGATTTAAAAGAAGCTTTGGACAGACTTGAAAATTTCTTATCAGATTATGTGCAGAAGGTTTAATACCTAACACAAAGACGTCTCTATAAAGAGGCGTCTTTTTTGTTTTGTCTTATAGGAACATATTTTAGTTTAGCAGCTATGATATCAGTGTATAAGAAATATAAAAATAAACGGTGTTTATGATAGGAGGTATGATGCTTGTATAAGTATGAGTTTTTTAATTACCTGGATAGCCTTATAGCTGATGCTCAAACTGGAATTCTGGCTACTGTAGATGAGAATGGACGACCAAAAATGCGATGGATGACCCCTACTACTTTAAAGGATAGGCAGGGTTTTATATATTGTGTGGCTGCTAAGAGTTCAAAAAAGATAGATGAGCTAAATAAAAATCCCAGGGTTGAATGGATGATACAAAGCAGAGCTTTAGATCGCATTATTAATATAAAAGGGTATGTAAACATAATTGACAATCCTTCTATGAGAACGGAGATTCTAGACGCCATCGGTAGAAGATTAAATGTGTTTTGGAAGATTAACTTTGAAGATACTGAATTTGTAGTATTGGAGACTGTTTTAGAAGAAGCTGTATATTTTGAACCCATGAAAGGGAGGACTGAAAAAATTAATTTTGGGGAGGAAGATAAATGAGCCGTATTTTTCCAGTTGAAAAATACCAAAAAGACTTCTTATTAAAATTGCTAAGGGATATGGTCCTTATTAGAAGGGTAGAAGAAAAGGCAGGACAGATGTACGGTCTTCAGAAGATCGGGGGATTCTGTCATTTATATATAGGTCAGGAGGCGGTGGCTACAGGATCTATTGCAGCCATCGATCTAACTAAGGATTATGTTTTGACGACCTATAGGGATCACGGTCATGCTTTGGTCTGTGGTATGGATCCGGGAGTATTAATGGCGGAGTTGTTTGGAAAGGTAACTGGCTGTGCAAAAGGAAAAGGAGGCTCTATGCACTTGTTTGATGTAGAAAACCACATGTACGGAGGGCACGGTATTGTAGGCTCGCATATTCCTTTGGCAACAGGTGTGGCTTTGAAGATAAAGTATAAAGAAGAAGACGGAGTAGTGCTGTGTTATTTTGGCGATGGTGCTATACATCAGGGAGCTTTTCACGAGAGTTTAAACATGGCCAAAATATGGAACCTTCCTATTGTATATATTTGCGAAAATAATCAATATGGTATGGGAACCAACTATCAAAGGGTATCATCAGTTCATGATTTCTATATAATGAGCAACTCTTATGGTATTCCCGGCAAGCAAGTGGACGGTATGAATGTATTGGAAGTATATGAGGAAACCAAAAAGGCGGTAAAACAGGCTCGGGAAGAAGGATTGCCAAGCTTTCTAGAAATAAAGACCTACAGATACAGGGGACATTCCATGAGCGATCCGGCTAAATACAGAACTAGAGAAGAACTGGAAGAATACAGGCAACAAGACCCTATTCTGTTACTGAAAAATGCTATGGTGGAAAAAAATATAATAACCGAAGAGGAGTACAAAAAAATAGATGATGAATGTAAAGTTATAGCAAATCAGGCTGTTGAATTTGCTGAAAAAAGTGAGGAGCCACCATTGGAATCCTTGTATGAAGATGTTTTGGCTTAGGAGTAAATTCTATTAGATGGTAAAGGAGGATGAAAATGCCTATTATTACTTATCGTGAAGCCTTAAGGAGTGCTATGGATGAGGAAATGGCCAGAGATGAAAATGTTATTTTACTGGGAGAAGAGGTAGGCCAGTATGATGGCGCATATAAGGTAAGCCAAGGACTATTAGATAAATATGGACCTAAGAGGGTTATTGATACACCTATCACAGAAGAGGGGTTTACAGGGGTTGGAATTGGAGCTGCCATGGCGGGATTAAGACCCATAGTTGAATGGATGACCTTTAACTTTTCAATAATGGCTTTAGATCAGGTTATCAACAATGCTGCAAAGATGAGATATATGTCGGGAGGTCAATTTAAGGTACCCATTGTATTTAGAGGACCTAACGGACCTGCAGAATATTTGGCTGCCCAACACTCACAGGCTCTTCAGACCTTATTTGTTCATATTCCTGGACTTAAGGTAGTAGCTCCAGCTACACCCTATGATGCCAAGGGCCTTCTAAAGTCAGCTATTAGAGATGATAATCCTGTAGTGTTTTTGGAAGGAGAGTTAATGTATGCATGGAAGGGCGAAGTACCTGAAGAGGAATACCTTATCCCTATAGGAAAGGCTGATATAAAGCGGCAGGGCAGTGATGTTACCATTATCACCTATTCAAAGCCGTTACGTATAGTAGAGCAAGCAGCCCAGGAGTTAGAAAAACAGGGTATCCAGGCTGAGATAGTGGATTTAAGGTCTTTAAGGCCTTTAGACCAAGAGACAATCTTTAATTCTGTCAAAAAAACCAATAGATGCGTTATAGTTGACGAATCCTGGCCCATGGTTAGCGTAGCATCCCATGTGGGCTGGATGGTATCCAAGTTTTGTTTTGATTATTTAGATGCACCTGTTGAATTGGTAACCAGTGAAGATGTACCCATGCCTTACAACCATAAGTTAGAGCTAGCTGCACAACCTTCTGTGGAAAAGGTTATCAATGCTGTAAAGAAAGTGCTATATATATGATTTTAAAATGGAACGGAGGGATATAATGGCTGAGCATGTATTAATGATTGCCCTATCCCCTACAATGGAGACAGGAACCATATCTAAGTGGGAAAAGAAGGAAGGAGATAGGGTGGAATCTGGTGAAGTTCTGTGCCAAGTAGAAACTGACAAGGCCGTTATGGATTATGAGTCCATACAGGAAGGTGTCCTTCTTAAGATATTGGTTAATGAAGGCGAACAGGCCAGCATCGGAACCCCCATCGCAATTATAGGAGAAGAGGGAGAGGATATAACGGAACTGTTAGCCAGCATTAAAACTGATACTGACAGTGAAAAACCTTCTGATGCTGATAAAAAAGAAGATATACTGACAACTCATATTCAGAAAGAAGTAGGAACTGATATGGATAGTGCTTCTAAGGGAGACAGAATATTTGCCTCTCCCCTGGCTAGGAAACTAGCAGAGCAGCGGGGAATAGATCTAGCTAATATTAAGGGAAGCGGTCCTAGGGGTAGAATTATTAAGCGAGATATAGTATCATATACAGAACCGGCAGTACCTGCAGCCACATCTGAAGTTATGAAACCTGGAGCAAAAGATGAAGTAATACCAGTCAGCCCTAAACGGGCAATAATTGCCCAGAGGCTTGCTCAATCAAAATTTTCTGCACCCCACTATTATTTAAGGCTAAAGGTGCGAACTGATGATTTTATGAAGGCACGAAAAGCTCTTAACCAAACTTTGGAGCAGGGGGTATCAGTAAATGCCTTTTTGATCAAGTTTGTTGCTGAGGCTATAAAAAGGCATCCTATAATAAACTCTACATGGCAGGAAGATAGCATATTAAGACACGGTAGCATTGATATAGGGCTAGCAGTAGCTCAAGATGATGGGCTTATCACTCCGGTGGTTAGGGATTGTGGCAACAAAGGTATTATAGAAATTGAGAAGGAGCTCAAGGAGCTTATTAACAAAGCCTTGGAAAATAAATTGACCCCAGAGGAATATTCTGGAGCTAGCTTTACCATTAGTAATCTGGGTTCCTTTGGAATTGAAGAATTTACTGCTATTATCAATCCACCTGCTTCAGCCATACTTGCTGTAGGCAAGATGGAGCCCCAGCCAGTTGTCATTAATGGAAGCAATATTGAGATACACACCCTTATGACCCTGACCTTGTCTTGTGATCATAGGGTTATAGACGGTGCTGTGGGAGCAGCTTTTCTAAAAGATCTAAAGGATATTATAGAAAATCCTATAAAAGCACTATACTGATGGAGGCGAAAGATAATTATGGAAGTTAAATATGATTATGATCTATTAGTAATTGGCTCAGGCCCTGGTGGCTATGTAGCGGCCATTCGGGCTTCTCAACTGGGTTTAAAGACAGCAGTAATAGAAAAGGATAAACCAGGTGGAGTTTGCCTAAATGTTGGTTGCATTCCATCCAAAGCTTTAATCAATCAAGCGGAAGTGTATAGAAACAGCCGAATGTTGGAGGATATGGGCATAAAATTGGATAAAACCGGTTTTGATTATTCAAAGGTATTTAAAAAGTCCCGAAAGGCAGCCAATACTTTAGCTAGGGGGATAGAATATCTTTTCAAGAAGAATAATATAGAACTTATTAAAGGCAAAGGCTATATTGAATCTCCGAATCAAGTATTGGTAGGAGATGATAAGCGTTTTACAGCCAAGAACATTATAATTGCCACAGGATCCAGGCCAAGGGAAATACCAGGCTTTGATATTGATGAAGATACAGTCCTATCCTCTACAGGTGCCCTTATGTTGGAGAAGCTGCCTAAAGACATTATAATATTAGGAGCCGGAGCCATAGGTATAGAGTTTGCCCATATTCTAAATGCTTTTGGTGTAGAAGTACATGTAGTTGAAATGATGGATAGCATACTTCCACATGAGGATAAGGAGATAACAGGAGTACTACAAAAATCCCTTAAGAAGCGGGGCATCAAGTTTTATACCAGCACCAAGGCTGTATCTATGGATAAAATGGATAATAATAGGGTTACCGTTACTTTGGAGGATTCAAAAGGTAATAAATTTGAGCAAGAGGTAGAAAAGGTACTGGTGGCTGTGGGTCGTACTCCTAATACTGAAGGAATTGGGTTAGAAAATATTGGAATAGAGACAGATGGGGGTTTTGTTCCAGTTGATGATTATTATGAGACCAAAGTCAAAGGTGTATTCGCTATTGGTGACATTGTAAACTCTCCTCTTTTAGCCCATGTGGCGTCTAAAGAGGGAGAGATAGCCGCAGAGTTTATAGCAGGGCTTAATCCTGAACCTAGAATTGACATAAATGCTATACCAAGTGCGGTATATTGTGAGCCTCAGATTGCTAGTTTTGGATATACCGAAGAAAAGGCCAGGGCAGAAGGTATAGACTATAAAAAAGCAGTATTTCCCTATAGAGGGGCTGGAAAATCCGTAGCTATAGAAAAGTCTGAAGGTATGGTCAAAATACTATACCATCCTTCTACTAGTGAGATATTAGGAGCACATATAGTAGGAGCCGAAGCAACTGAGCTGATTCATGAATTACTTCTAGCCAAGTGGGGAGAGTTGCTTCCAGAGGATATAGCAACTATGGTTCATGCCCATCCCACTCTAGCAGAAGCGGTAATGGAAGCTGCCCGTAGTGCAGAGGGTTGGGCAATCCACTTTTAAAAAAGAGGATTTTGATCATAAGAATAGAATATATACTAACAGATATGCCATCTATTATTTAGATGGCATATTT
>CALKWV010000131.1 GCA_938003915.1 uncultured Bacillota bacterium
AGTCACAACCCATGCCCCGTAAGGGGACGGAATCACCTACAAGGCTCATACTGGTGGTGGTGAATTCGTGTCACAACCCATGCCCCGTAAGGGGACGGAATCTCTTTATAACTTACTTTCTAGATGAAGAAAAAAGGGCAATTTGACTAATTGCCCTTTTGTAGTGTTGCGATAGTTTTAAAATTTGAGAGAAAAATAAAATGTTATAGATAATAGAAAACAAAATGGTGATATAAAAAAACCCCTTTCCTTTAAGAATCTTAATTTGATTCCTGTTAGAAAGGAGTTTTTCCATTTAGTCTTAATAAGGTTCCTCGTGGAGAAATAAGGACTGTAATACGTAAGGTACAGCCTAAGGTATATAATCCTGAAAAGCATGCATTAATATAATGATTATGATTTGTGCATAATGTGCTTAAATATTATTTCTGCGGCTTCTTTGGCAGAAATATGGCTTACATCGATTTTATATGTATCCATTTGAAAGTAATTATTTAATCTCTAAATTACAATATTAAATGCAACACTTATTGAGAAAACCACGCATAATCTTTTAGTTGCAATTGTCAAGGGAAGGGTGGAGATTTTCGTAGAAAATACTACCCGACCTTGACAATGGAATTAATGATATAATTATCTTTGGCCTTTCGGCATAATTTGTCGAAAGGCCTCAGCTATAATTAATCATGTATATCTAGGAGAGCCAGTTCTTCTTTAAAACAAGTCTCAGGAGTCGCATAACCTAAGATCTTCCTGGGAAAGCTATTCATCCAATCTTCTATCCTTTTAACAGTTGCTAGAGAGATATCTTTTAAAGACTTACTTTTAGGTATAAATCGTCTGATAATCCCATTATGACGTTCATTTGTACCTCTTTCCCAAGATGAATAGGGATGAGCAAAATAAGCCTTGCTACCATACTCCTGGAGTTTATTAGATAATTCACTAAATTCCAATCCATTATCTGCTGTTATTGTTTTAAATACTTTAGAAAAATTATTACCATAGCGTTCTTTAAGTACATCAATACACTGATTAACCTCTTTGCTAGTTTTTTCATTTAGTAAAAATAATAGGTTCTTCCTTGTTTTTCTTTCTGATAATGTCATTATTACTGGTTCATGTGTAAGTTTACCTAGAACTGTGTCAATCTCCCAATGCCCAAATACTTCTCTTCCTTGAACTTCTTCTGGTCTTTGTTCAATGCTTTCCCCTAGCTTACGCTTAATTTTTCTCACACCAGTTTTCTTAGTCTTTATACGAGTCTTAAGCTGTAAATCAATATTCTTAATCTTCATAAGTCCTTTATCTATATAATTGTATAGAGTCTTAGTGCATACAATAATTTTATTTTGCCACTTAGCATCCATTTTGCATGAACCCACTACCGCATCAGGTGACCATTTATCTTTAAGTATTTTTTCTTCAGCATAACTTATGAATTCTTCTGCTTGTGTTATTTTGAATCTACGACCACAGTTTTTACGGTTCTTTTCATATACAGCCTGTCCTGTTTCAGGAAAATATTCTTCATATGTTGTTAGATTAGTTCTTAACTGGGTAGTAGTTCCTCTTCTTATTTCCCTACTAATTGTGCTAGGAGATCTTTTAAGTTTCTTAGCAATATAGTTAATACTTTTACCTTCTTTTAGCAGGGCTTTAATCATTCCTCGATCATACACAGTTAGGTGTTTAAAAGTTCGTTTATTTGTGTTACAATTATTTCGAGCCATAGTGAGCACCTCATGTTTTGTTTTCTTGTCAAAAACAATTATACATGATTTTCTCACTATGGTTTTTCTTTTTTATCTATTGCATTTGATTATACAATGAACCTTATTAATGCAATTACAAAGATAGAAATAAAAGATGTTGCAATTATTGCCGTAGCTAAAAATAAGAGTAAATCTGACAATTCCTTCTCCTCCTGTATTTATATAGTTGACCTCTTTACCCAATAAAACCTTACAAGACGAGGACATTATTCCAATATTTGAATGCTTAAAATTGGGAACTATGAAAAAACCGCCAAAGGTATTTAAACCTATGACGGTTGTACGCTTGTAATAAACAAACTTTGTAACTTTGAACAAACTCGATTGTAAATAAACAAATATATTATCTCTTGGAGAATTGTGGAGCCCTTCTTGCACCTTTGAGTCCGTATTTCTTCCTCTCTTTCATTCTTGGGTCACGTGTTAAGAATCCGGCCTTCTTTAGTGCAGGTCTTAGCTCATTATCAGCCTGTAGCAGAGCTCTTGAAATACCATGACGAATAGCTCCTGCCTGTCCGGTAAAACCACCGCCGTTTACTCTAGCAATAACATCAAACTTACCAAGAGTATTTGTCAATTCTAGGGGCTGACGAACTATAACTTTAAGGGTCTCTAAGCCAAAATAGTCATCTATGTCTCTATTGTTAATGGTGATTTTCCCATCTCCAGGAACTAATCTAACTCTTGCAACAGCTTTCTTTCTTCTACCTGTTCCATAATATTGTACCTGTGCCAATTCCGTTTCCTCCTCTCTCGTTCCTTATATCTCCAGCATTTCTGGCTGCTGTGCTTCATGCTTATGGTCAGGACCTGCGTATACACGAAGCTTTTTCAGCATCTTTCTTCCCAGTGAGTTCTTGGGCAGCATGCCTTTAACAGCCTTGTATACAGCTTCAGTAGGTCTCTTCTCCATGAGTTGACGATAAGGAATCTCCTTTAGTCCACCCGGATATTGGCTGTGTCTACGATACATTTTTTGATCTAATTTTTTACCTGTTAAACGTACTTTTTCAGCATTAATTACAATTACATGATCTCCAGTATCTACATGAGGTGTATATATGGGTTTATGTTTTCCACGCAAAATTTTCGCAACTTCAGAGGCTAATCTTCCGAGGGTTTTTCCATCAGCGTCAACTACATACCATTTGCGTTCTACCTCTTCTGCCTTTGCCATGAAGGTTTTCATTCTTTTCCCTCCTATTTCACCTAATTCACCTAATTCAAATATCGGATGTATTTCAAGATCCGGGGCTAGTGGATCCTAATTTACACTAACTTTTATTCTAATACATGCTTCCTAGCGTGTCAAGAACAAATTGTTCCGTTTCCTCTTCATAGAAAACTTTTTCTAAACATAGTCCATGGGGAGGTGCTGTTGGTCCTGCCAGCTTCCTATCCCCTGTTTTTAATATATTTTCAATCTCTCTGTAATCTATTTTTCCTTTACCAACATAGATAAGGGTGCCAACTATGATCCGAACCATGTTGTATAAAAAACCGTTGCCTATAATATCAAAATAAAGGTACGGCTGTTGCCAAGTCAGTTTTGCATCATATATGGTTCTTACTGTAGTCTTGGAAACTCTGCCCGCAGCTTGAAAGGCCTTAAAATCATGGGTGCCTTTAAAAAGCTCTACAGCCTTTTTCATGGCTTCAAGATCAAGCTGTACTGGGATATGATAATAATAATGCCTTCCTATAGCCGGACCACTGGGCCCAATGAACATGGAATATCTGTAATGCCTAGCCTTTGCACAAAAACGGGCATGAAAGTCTGCTTCCACTTCTCTAGATTCCACCACTCTTATGTCCCTTGGCAAAACTGCATTAAGGGCTAAGCTAAACCTATGGGGAGGAATTAAAGAATCGGTAAAAAAGTTTGCTACCTGTCCTCTTGCATGAACCCCGCTGTCAGTTCTTCCTGCACCCTGTACCAGAATTTTCTTACCAGTTAGCTTAAAAAGACCTTTTTCTAACTCCTCTTGTATGGAAGGGCTGTTCTTCTGCCGCTGCCAACCTCCGTAGTTGGTTCCATCGTATTCTACTATTATTTTAATATTTCGCTTCATACTGCCTTCTCCCTAAATAGCTTAGCGGAGCCAATAGTCATCTAAGATAGCTGTCCCACATAATTAATAGAATAAATATTAAGGTAAACAGTAGGGCAACATAGTCCCGTTTATCTACTTTCAAAACCTTCATGCGAGTACGGTCTTTGCCACCTCTATAGCATCTTGCCTCCATAGCCATTGCCAGCTCATCAGCCCTGCGAAAAGCACTGATAAATAGAGGAACCAGCAGCGGTACTAAGGCCTTGGCCCTTTCTAGTATATTACCACTTTCAAAATCCGCCCCTCTTGCCATTTGAGCCTTCATTATCTTATCTGTCTCCTCAAGGAGTGTAGGAATAAATCTTAGGGCAATAGTCATCATCATTGCCAGCTCATGGGCAGGAAATTTCACTACACTTAGGGGACGTAGTAGACTTTCTATCCCGTCAGTCAGGGAGATAGGTGAAGTGGTAAGGGTCAAGAGAGATGTTCCCGATACTAAAAAGATAAGGCGCAGAGCCATGAAAACACCTTGGATTATCCCTTCCTTGGTCAGTACCAGAAAACCTGCCTTCCATAATACAGTTTCACCGGAAGTGAAAAAAATATTAAGGAAAAAGGTTAATAAAATAATAAATATTAACGGTTTAAGTCCTTTTATCACATACTTTGGAGGAATTTCCGATATAGCTACTACTGTAGCTAAAAAGGCAAATACGAAAGCATACCCCAAAAAGCTCTTTACAAAGAAAATTAGGATTATGAAGATAAAGCTTACTATTATCTTAACCCTAGGGTCTAATTGATGGATAAAGGAACTGCCGGGAAAATACTGACCTATGGTTATATCCCTAATCATTGAAACCACCCCTCAACAGCCTTAATATCTCCTCTTTGGCCCTCTCCACAGTAAATATATTATCTGGAAGCTCCAAACCAGCCTCTCTTAGTCTATTTACAAGGTGGGTTATATTTGGTACATCCAGTCCCATTTCATTAAGCTCCTTGGCATGCCTAAATACCTCTTCTGGGCTGCCATCCAGTGCGATTTTTCCTTTATTCATAACAATTATTCTATCTACCAGCTTGGCTATATCCTCCATACTATGGGACACCAGTATAATTGTGAGATTATACTTTTTATGAAGCTGAGCAATTCGTCCCAGAATTTCATCTCTTCCCCTAGGATCTAATCCTGCTGTGGGCTCATCCAAAACTAAAATTTCAGGTTTCATAGCCAGTACCCCGGCTATAGCCACCCTTCTTCTCTGACCGCCACTAAGCTCAAAGGGGGATCTATCCTTTATGCTTTCATAATCTAGCCCTACTAGCTCCATGGCTTCCTTTACCCTTTGTTCAATTTCAAATGGGGAACAGCCCAGATTCTTGGGGCCAAAAGCAATGTCTAAATATACCGTGTCCTCAAAAAGCTGGTGCTCAGGATACTGAAAAACCAATCCCACCTTTTGCCTTAGCTCTTTCAACTGCTTGGATTTATGCTCTATCTTTATACCGTTTACTTCAATGCTCCCAGAGGTTGGCTTAAGCAGGCCATTTAGATGCTGAATAAGGGTGGATTTTCCTGAACCTGTATGACCTATAAGTCCTACAAATTCTCCGTTCTGGATTTCTAGATTTATCCCATCCAAGGCCTTATATTCAAAAGGGCCGCCCTCCATATATACATGACTCATGTTTTCTATCTTTATGGGCATAAGGCTTTCACCATCTCTTCCGCTGTTAAAATATCAGCAGGTATATCCAGCCCTTCTTTCCGAAGCTCGTAGGCTAGCTCCGTAATCTGGGGCACATCTAGCCCTAGGGCTTTCAGCTCTTCTACCTTTGCAAAAATCTCTCTGGGGGTGCCTTCCATGACAATTTTCCCTGCTTCCATAACTATAACCCTATCAGCATTAATAGCTTCTTCCATGTAATGAGTAATATGGATTATGGTTATGCCCTCTTCTTTGTTTAGATAGGTAATGGTATCCATTACTTCCTTTCTTCCAGCAGGATCCAACATGGCTGTAGGCTCGTCTAGAATAATAATCTCTGGCCTCATGGCAATAATACCTGCTATAGCCACCCTTTGTTTTTGTCCCCCTGAGAGAAAATGGGGTGCAGATTCTGCAAAGTCCTCCATTCCTACTTTCCTAAGTGCTTCATCAACACGTTCACGTATTTTATTGGGGGGGATGCCTAAATTCTCGGGACCAAAGGCCACGTCCTCCTCTACAATAGTGGCTACCAGCTGGTTATCAGGGTTTTGGAAAACCATACCCGCTGTTTGACGAATATCCCAGACCTTTGACTCATCCCGAGTGTCCATGCCTTTTACCCACACTACACCTTCATCTGGCCTATTAATTGCATTTATGTGTTTGGCTAAAGTAGATTTTCCCGATCCATTATGGCCAATTATTACTAGAAACTCACCTTTCTTTACATGGAGAGAGACACCATCCAGTGCGGTTATTTCCCTCTCCTCGTAGTCGGTGTATTTGTAAACTGCTTCCTGAACTTTTACTATAGGCTCTATAGCGCCTCCCCCCTTTAACACAAAAGCTTTCACATAAAATTTATAAACAAACTTGTCGCTTCCAAAAGGTAAAAAGATGGATTAAGCCTGACAACTTAATCCCTCCAAAGTCAAAATATTATTCTATAGTTAAACAAGCTCTATTATAACTTCTTCAGCACCATCGCCACGGCGAGGTCCGAGCTTTAGAATTCTTGTATAACCACCGCTGCAGTTTAATTTTTCATTTCTCTCCCTATATTTAGGACCGTATTCTCTGAAAAGTTTTTCAATTAACGGATGGTTGACATCCTTTGTTCTTTCGCGGTACTCTTCCTTGCTTTCATCTTTTCTTTTTACTTCTTGGTAATCATAGAGATAAGCCATCATCTTTCTTCTGGCATTTAGTTTTGAGGGTAGATCATTAACTACTTCCTTAGTAACGGTCTGCCCTTTTATATTATTAAACTCTTTTGTTACTGTTACTGTTTTATCGTATTCATTAACGGCTAGAGTAATCAGCTTCTCTGCGAT
>CALKWV010000132.1 GCA_938003915.1 uncultured Bacillota bacterium
AATCTGAAAGAGGATGGAATAGTAAGGCCACACCTTTTCAGTCCAATTGAACATCTCAAGCACATTTTCATATTCCCATATTGAAAGTACGACACAAAAGGTAGAGATTGCCCCGGTCAGTGTCCTGTAGTCATCGATTCCTGCAATCTGGCTTAAAGCTTTTGCTGCCGCATAAATGCAAACCGAAATTTTCACCCCCCCGCCGATTAGAAGGTTTATGTCTACGAGTGGTTCTACATTAAGCCATGGTATAAGCAGTGATGTCAAATGGGGGATAAAAGAAGAACGGGCTAACAAATCACTTCCCAGAACAAATATATCTCTAAAAAATAATATAATTCCTAAAAAGGTTGAAACTGCTGCCGATACGAGCACAACTTTTTTTAGCTTTTCCTTTTTGTTTACATGGGGAAACAGCATAAGGAAAGCGACTGTTTCCCCAAATGGAAAGGTTATAAAGTTAAAAGCAGTATTGAGCACAGGTTTAATGCCGTTTTCCAGGATAGGGAGGAAAGCCGTGAAATCATAGACTGTGATAAGCGACAGGCTGATAATGGAAGCAATTAAAGGTATCACAGGCACCAACAGTTCGCTTAACCTTCCTATCACCTCTATTCCGCTATTGATTGCATATACCATAATTAATGCAAAAAGCCCTATCACCACAGCCATAGGTGTTTCCGGAAAAGTCACCGTGCAGATAAACTCGCCAAAATCCCTGAGCACAAGGGAAGCCAGGTGTATGAAATACCAGGTATACAGAACGGCTAAAATATTGCCGGCTACTTTTCCCAGCTTTTCCTTTAAAATATCCACCAGAGTTTTTGATGGGTTCAGTAACGCAATGGCCGTATAGATCCACATCAGCAAAACACCGCCTGCTCCTCCCAGGAGCATGGCCAGCCATGCGTCATTTTTTGCTCCCCGTGCCGGAGCCAGTATTACAGTGCTTCCAAAAAGAAAGCCCGATAAAAGCAGAAACAGTTGAGTGCTTGATATCCGTGCCTTTTCCATTACTTCACAACTCCAATCATCCTTAATACTGCTTCTATCCATTGGGAGGGGCTTGAAGGCCTTCTCCCTGATATCAGAAGCAAACTTATAGCTAGGCTTACACCCATAAGGAAAATATATATTGCAAATATCCTTGCAGGTTCTTTTTTTCGTATAAACCTTTGCAAGTCATAAAAAATTAGAACAGTAAATACCGCTAAAACTGTTATCATTATTTCATTCATCCTTTTTTAACGGACTTTTGATAATACCTGTCCGCAATATTTGTGCATCCACCTGAATGTCAGCTGGAAGTTTGCTGAAAATGTCATTCCAGTCCTCCTCTGCATTTTTCCAGTACTGTGGGTGGTATTTATGCACATACGAACCAAAACCGAATATGTCGCTTAAATATTCTTTTTGGGTCTTCTCCAGCGCCATCATGATTTCTTTTTTTACCTCCTCTTCCAGAGTTTTCTCCAGAATAAACAGATTGTCCGGCGAGTCCAATGTACCTTTTCCCTCATATACCCCTACATTGGCCTGAGTCTCTACCTTGACGGTGAGCATGGATGGTTCCCCGTTTTCAAATGCTACACTGACTTTTCCTTTTGATTTTATAATTTCCATGGATATTTTGCCCTCATCTGCAGGGACATTCACTATAGCACTTTTCACTTTATCTGTTGCAAACAGGTATCCCCGTGTTTCATATGGATCAAGCCAGCCCACCAGTCTTCCATCCCTAAAAACGGCAGTGCTTTCTGTTATGACTTTTTTTTCTCCAGCTTTTGATATTTGTCCGATGGCAGGCTGTCTTCCAGTGCCACCCATATCTTTAATCAAGTCAATCAGCAAGGTTTTCTTAACTGTTCCCCGTAAAACGGTATTTTCTACTGTTTCTTTTATATATATAGCAGGGATGGTTTCCATATCAGTTTCTATTTCAAGGATTTCTCTAGGGGTTGCGTCTTTTGCCACAAGAACGACCATTTCGTAATCTATTTTATGGTTTCTCTGAAAAAAGTCCAGGACTTCTTCAATGCCATCCCTAGAAAGCCTTTCACCAAGGATTAGAACCTGAGCTGTGCTTAAAAACAGCCTTTTGTCAACAATGGACAACATGCCTCTGACTGCGTCGAAAACTGTTTCTCCTTCATAGGACTCGATAAATACAGGCTTTGCTTGCGTACCTCCACCTTTTCCCTTTCCGGAGGATGTAGATTGAATTGCGGCAGGTTCCACCACCTGAATGGTCAAAAGAACTTTGCCTTCTTCTGTTCGATCCAGTCCCAGCCCCACCACAATGTTGATTTCAACCAGGTCTCTATTGTTCCAGCAGCCGGTCAGCAGCAAAGAAAATATAAGCAAAAAGGAAATTCGTGTAATGCTGGTTCTTTTTATGCCTTTTCTGCACATTACGGTTTTGCTTTCACCTCCTGGCGTTTTGTCCCTTTTACACATCCTATGTTTTCCTGCCCCATTATTCTCGGCCTTGTCACCATAGCCCAGATGGGGACTACTATAAAAGAGTCCTTGAGGTCGGAAAATGTAAGCGGTGAAAAAGGTGTCATATAGGGAACACCAAAGGAACGAAGACTACAGAGGTGTATTAAAACAGCCACAGCCACAAAGGAAATTCCGAGGAAGCCTAAAAAATTGGCCGCAGCCAGGAATGCAAAGCGCAGCAGCATGGTTGCACGGATGAGCGGCGGGACAACAAAGCTGCAGATAGCCGTAATTGCTATGATAATCACCATCAGGTTGCTAGCAATTCCCGCAGCCACCGAAGCCTCACCCAGCACAATTGCCCCCACAATGCTCAGTGCCTGGCCGATGGGCTTTGGCATTCGGACACCAGCTTCGCGCAGGAGCTCAAAGGCTATAATCATCAATATGGCTTCGGTAAAAGGCGAGAATGGTATTCCCTGCCGTGAAGCTGCCAGAGTGATCATCAACTTGAAAGGAATTACCGTATGGTGAAAGCTGACCAGGGCTACGTACATGGCTGGCAGCAGGTTTGATACTAGCAGCGCCATCAGGCGTAGAAGTCGCATAAAGGTTGCAAAATAGGCGTGGTCATAGTAATCATCCGTAGTCTGTATGGATTCTATAAAAAGATACGGAACCGTAAGGACATAGGGCGTACCATCGCAAAATATGGCTACACGCCCCTCCAGTAGCTTTCCGGCCAGCTTGTCGCATTTTTCGCTGTTCCCCACCGTGGGGAAAAGGGATAGACGGCTGTCGGAAATGTACTGTTCAATAATACCGGTATCAAGAATGGCATCGGTCTTGATTTTCTTAAGCCTTTCCCGCACTTCCCTGACAATCTCCTCATTGGCAATTCCTTTGATATAGCAGATGCAGACATCGGTTTTTGTTTGCTTTCCGAGCTGCATCATTTCCATCTTGAGATTTGGGTTTTTGATTCTCTTTCGAATAAGAGTCATATTTGTAAGCAGGTTCTCAACAAAGCCTTCCTTTGCGCCTCTGATGGATGCCTCTGTATCGGGTTCTTCAACCTGACGGCCCTGTGGAGCTTTTACTCCAATAACCAGCGCTTTGTTTTCTCCGTCGATAAAAAGTAACGCTTCTCCGGATACGATGCCGTCAACTGCCTGCCCCATATCATTGGCTTCTTTTATATCGCTGTTGATGACTATACATTCTGTAAGCTGTTCAAATATGCGGTTGCCCTCATGCAATTCCGTATTTGAGATAAAGTCAAGAATCGGGTGGATCACATCCTGATTCAATATCCTCTTGTCAACAAAACCGTTGATATATGCCACCAGTATTCTAATCGATCTTTTTTTTCCGCATGAAATTTCCCGATGCATAAAATCGCTGCAGCAAGAAAATATTTCACTAAGCCTGGTCTGAACAGCTTCAACGTTTTTCGGTATTTGTTCGTATGAATCAGCGTGTGCACTATCATCGTTAGTGATTTGATTTCTTGTTCTGCTTCGTTTTCTTATTCTTCCAAGCATTTTTTATCACCTGTTTATATTATTACCATAACTTG
>CALKWV010000133.1 GCA_938003915.1 uncultured Bacillota bacterium
AAGCAGGTCAATATAAGTTTGGGGCAAACCATATATTTGCATATATAGCCCATTTGCTCTGTCCAGAAGATATAGAGGAAAAGATAAAAAAATTGATTATTCCTATAGAATATTCTGGAAATGATATAACTACTACAATTAATATTATTGAGATAATAGAAATTATTAATAGGGCTATACCACAAGTAGTGGTTTTATCGGTAGGAGAAAAACAGGTATCAATAACTATAAGCAAGAAAGAACCTAAAAAAATAGACTTGATGAATGTTATCAAATTAGTTATAAGCTTTTTTCTTATTTTTATAGGTTCAGGACTTGCTATTATGTATTTTCATGCTGATGTCAATATGCACAAGGTACATGAAACTTTGACAATAGCCATAACAGGAAAAGAATCTACCAGCCCATATTGGATTAACATTCCCTATTCCATAGGTATTGGTATAGGTATAGCTTTATTTTTCGGTATTTTTCCTGGAAAAAATAAAAATCCAGATCCCTTAGAAATAGAAATGTTTAAATATGAAAAGGATGTAAATTCATACTTGGAAAATAGGCAGAATCAAAAAGTGATTAAGAATGAATAAATTAATTTTGATAGCTTTGGGTTTGTCAGGAGGCGCCGTAGTAGGCACAGGTATTTCAGCCTTTATTACAGTATTGGGTGTAGTGGTTAGAGTTATGGATTTAAGCAAGACACAAAGATATGGTCATGCATATAAGATAACTATTCTTCTTGGTAGCCTTATTTCAACCTGCGTATATATGTTTGAATTAAGCATGAAGGCTAGCCGAATATGGTTGCTTATTGTTGGTTTATTCATGGGGATTTTTGTTGGAATGATAGCCTCAGCTTTGGCTGAAACTTTAGATGTTCTTCCCTTTACCTCTACAAATATAGGGATAAATAGATGGGTTTATCTATGGATAATAGCACTTATTTTTGGGAAAATTATTGGTTCTATAATTTACTGGATTATACCAGGTTTTTATTAAACAACAAAAAGGGGAATCAAATATGAAAAAAGAATATCACCAAATCCCTATTGTGGATTTTGAAGGTAAGAATTTAGAAGAAAAAGAAAGCAGACATGATTTGGATGCTAAGCTGATGAAGAATAGGGAGTTAAGAAACTCTAGGCTTAAGATAAGCAATATAATTCCAGAATAAAATAGAATTTATTGAAAAAAATAAATTTGGGAGGTGGATTTATGGAATCTTTAGATGTAAAGCAAAAGAAGATAAACCAGGAATATCAGAAATATGCCAACAGCATACCCCCCAAATCCAATACTGTTACCAATTGTGCTATGGCATTTCTGGTAGGCGGCATTATTTGTACAATTGGGCAAGCAATAAACAATATAGCTAAAAATTATTATAATATGAATACTGAGGAAGCTTCAGCTACCACATCTATAACTTTGATTTTAATAGCTGCTTTATTAACAGGCTTAGGATTATACGAAAAGATTGGAAAAAGAGCAGGAGCAGGTTCTATAGTTCCTATAACCGGATTTTCTAATTCCATAGTATCCCCGGCCATGGAACACAAAAGGGAAGGCTATGTAATGGGAATAGGAGCAAAAATGTTTTCAGTGGCAGGACCTGTATTGGTTTATGGAGTTAGTGCATCAGTGGTTGTAGGCTTAATACATTACTTTTTTATTAAATGAGGGGATATGAAAGATGGCACAGAATAGAATAGGCGGACAAACCATAGTTTTTACTAAAAATCCACCTAAAATCATCTCCAGAGCGTCTATAGTAGGCAAGAAAGAAGGTGAAGGACCTCTTGCTGAATATTTTGATAAAATTTTAGAAGATGATCTATGGGGTGAAAAAAGCTGGGAAAAAGCTGAAAGAAGAATGTTTATTGAAACAGCGCAAATGATCCTAGAAAGAGCTAAGAAGGAACCTTCAGAGATTAATTATCTTTTTGCTGGAGATTTGTTGGACCAAATTATTACCGCCACATTTGGCGCTAGAAGTTTAGGAATACCCTATTATGGACTATATGGCGCATGCTCCTCCATGACACAAACCATATCCTTGGGAGCGGCAATGATAGATGGAGGATATGCTGATCATGTTCTATGTGTTACCTCAAGCCATTTTTGTACTGCTGAGAGACAATTCCGTTTCCCCTTGGAAATGGGTGTACAAAGACCTCCAACAGCCCAATGGACAGTGACTGGAGCCGGAGGTGTTTTGCTTTCAAGTAGTGGAGAAGGACCTTGTATAACCCATGCTACCACTGGTAAAGTAATTGATTTCGGAATAAAGGATGCCAATTATATGGGAGCTGCTATGGCTCCAGCAGCAGCTGATACCTTAAAAGCCCATTTTGAAGATACAGGTCGTGGTCCTCAAGATTATGACTTAATAGTTACTGGAGATCTAGCTAAATATGGGCGACAGTTAACAATTGATTTACTTAAAAAGGAAGGTTATGATATTGAGGATCGATATATAGACTGTGGATGTGAAATATATAGTGAGGAACAGGATGTCCATGCAGGAGCAAGTGGATGTGCATGTTCCGCTGTGGTATTGGCAGGGTATTTACTAAAGAAAATGGAAGATGGAGAGCTAAATAGAATTTTAATAGCTTCTACAGGAGCCCTGCATAGTACCATAAGTTCCCAACAAGGAGATTCAATACCAAGTATTGCCCACGCTATTGTAATTGAAAAGAAGGGATGAACCATGGAGTATATAAGAGCCTTTATTACTGGTGGATTAATTTGTGTTATTGGTCAGATACTTATAGACAAAACCAATTTAACGTCGGCCAGAATTCTTGTTTTATTTGCTACATTAGGAGTAATATTAACAGGATTAGGCATCTATGAACATGTCGTAGAGTTTGGAGGAGCAGGTGCTACTGTCCCCTTGCCAGGTTTTGGCTATGCTTTAGCTAAAGGCGCCATAAAAGGAGTAAAAGAAATGGGCATTCTTGGTGCTTTTTCAGGGGGAATAATGGCAACGGCAGGTGGCATTGCTGCCGCTATAGTATTTGGATATCTAACTGCGGTGCTGTTTGATCCCAAATCAAAAAATTAAAAAGAGATGGGTAGTCTAGAACCCCATCTCTTTTTATTATCTACTCCATAATTAATTTAATCATTGATATCATTGTTATTGGAAGAATCTTGATTTTCTGCATTTGGTTGATTTCCTGGTTCAGGTTGTTTATCTTTCTCAAGTTCCCGTTCTATAGCAGTAAATATTTCCTTATTTAATTTATCTAGATTCTCCATTTCTGCCTGTGCCAGACTTGGATCAAAGATTGGTAGCTCCTCTATTACTTGCTCAGCATCCAGCTTTGCTGGCGGATCTATTTTTCCGTTTTCTAGAGCTTCTTCCAGCTTGGCTATGGCCTTGTTTAACACATCCATTTGTTCATTTGTTAATTTAGGTATATATTTGGGATTATTCATATTGGCTCTTACCTGTTCTATTAAAGCTGATGCTTGAGTTATCATAATTTCTCGTTGCTGCTCGCCCTCATACCATTCTTTAGTGTGTAGAGGACAAAAGTAAGGCCTATCATTGGGATTACTATAATCAAGGTTGCTTAGCTTATCTAAATCTTTGACTGCACCTGGTAGATATTTATTCAGTTCTTGGTCGGACAGCATGCGATAAGGAGAATCTTTAGGAAGCAAAACAGCAGAAGACTTTGCCCTATTCTCTTGGGGACAATATGGAGATGGTATTTTGCCAGAATAAGGACAAGCTTCGATCTCAACGTGCATATCGCATACTTCATCAGGTCCTGGTATAGCATCCTTGGGGAACCATTCGGTAACTAGTCCATGGCGACGACACAACTCACCATTTGGCCTTTTACCCGACACCCCACAAACTGTATACTGAACAACGCCATCAGGAACAGCATCATAAAACTTTTTATTTTCTAGATTTTCATGAAGTCTATCCATAATATTCTTAAAAAGAGGGGCGGCAAATTTACCACCTGTTGTTCCGTTAACAAATCTTGGTCCATAGTCATCATGACCTAGCCACACAGCTGCAGTATAATAAGGGGTGAATCCAGCAAAATAAACGCCTCTAAAGTCACTGTTAGTCCCTGTTTTACCTGCAACATTTATGTTTTGACCATTTTTATTTCTTATTCTTATTGTAGTAGTACCCCCGTTAACAACGTCCTGCATCCAGTCAGTAAGAATGAAGGCGGTACTTTCTTTGAAAACTTGTCGCTTTATTTGAGTCTCTTTGGTATTAATTATTTCATTGCCATTTTTATCAATAACTTTAGTAAAGGATATAGGCTCCTGATATTCACCTCTATTAGCTATTGCAGCATAGGCGGCAGCTACTTCAATCATATTGTTACCATCGGTTCCAAGGGCTAATCCTGATGGGGTTTCAGGAACATCATCTGGATTAATGCCTAATTCCATTAATTTTTCTCTGGAATATTCAACGCCTATCCTATCCAATACTATCCTTCCTGCCACTACGTTAAGGGATTTGGCAATACCTCTTCTGGCAGAAGTAGGTCCTGTATAACCACCTCCACCATAGTTTTTGGGATGCGATGGTTTGCCGTTATCTATCCATCCATCAATTGGGGCAGGAATATTCTCAATTATTATTCCTCCAGGATAGCCAGCTTCGATAAATGGACCGTACACCGCCAAGGGTTTTATACTTGAACCTAAAGATAATTTTGCATCTGGGTGAAAAGCTCTGTTGAATTGTCGTTTGCCTGTAGGAGGCTGCTTTCCACCTACTATGGCCTGAAGTTCTCCAGTGTGTTGGTCTATAACCACGGCAGCTGCCTGAGGCTGTTCAATTCCCTGCCTGCTAAATTTATGGGCGGAACTTTTGAATCTGGGCAAATTATTATAATTATATACTGCTTCTTCAACAGCCTGCTGAATAGCAGGATCTAAAGTTGTATATATATGAAGCCCGCCAGAATATATATACTGTTCAGCCTTACGACGACCTTCTTCACCTTCCCAGCCATTAAGCTCCATTATTCTATCCCTAACATCTGCAATAACATATTCAATAAAATATTTCATGGGATAATCACTGCTAGAGGGTTTTTCTACAATATGCACAGGATGATTATCATAATCAGCCTTATCTATTTTAGCCTCTTCATATTGGGCTTCAGTAATAAGTCCATTTTCATACATCATTTTAAGAACAAGATTGGTTCTGTCGTATGTCCATTCCGTTCTATTCCTAGTGTAAGTATTGGCACGAGGATCATACTTCCAAGGATTACGAGTAATTCCGGCCAACATAGCACATTCCCTAAGAGTAAGCTCACTAAGTTCTTTACCAAAATAGTCTTTGGCTGCTGCTTTCACACCATAATTTGAACCGCCCAACCAAATGGTATTTAGGTAGGCTTCAAGTATTTGATCCTTGGAATATCTTTTTTCCAGCTGAATTGCCAGATACATTTCTTGAATTTTTCTTTTGTAAGTAACTTCAGGAGTTAAAATAGTGTTTTTTATTAATTGTTGAGTTATTGTACTAGCGCCCTGAACGCTATCGTTTCTCAGATTATGAATCACAGATCCAAATATACGCTTAATATCAATCCCATTGTGGACTTCGAAGCGAAGATCCTCTATAGCAATAAAGGCTTTTTTCAAATTTTCAGGTATCTCGTTAATGGAAGCCCATATACGGTTTTCATAGCCGTAGTATTCAGTAATAAGATTACCATACTTGTCATAAATAAAAGTAGTTTCATTTTGATCCTGAATTTGTACTACGTCTAGCTCTGGGGCTGAATCTAGATAAGCTTTGCCAATCCCAATGACTGCACCAAAGCAAAGGAAACCCACTAGAATAAAAAACAACAAAAACATTCTCACTGTGGTTACGAATATTGATATAAAGAAGTTTGGCTGTCTTGGTTTTCTTACAAAAAATCTACCAAGGGTATGACTTTTTTTCTCATTGTTCTCATTTTCTTTTACATTTTCTTTTGTATTTTTCATGGGATGATTTGGTTTGGATTTAAACTTAAAAAAGTTACCAAACCATTTTTTCCAGTTATCCATGGTCTTCCTCCAATTTTCCTTAGAAATATTTACTATAATTATAGCATAAGGAGTCAATAGCTGGAACAATCTCTTTTGCTTTACACTCATTTTTTTATATGTTATTATTATTAAGGAAATTTTATGGTTACTTAATTAAGCCGATTTATTATGCTAGTTCAACTTATTTTTATATAACAAAAAAGAACTAGTCAAGTAAAATTATTATTTTAAGTAAAAAGAGGAGGAGGTCCAGATGGCAGGACATTCTAAATGGGCCAATATAAAACATAAAAAAAGCAAAACTGATGCTCAGAGAGGAAAGTTGTTTACTAAAATAGGCAGGCAAATTGCAGTAGCAGTAAAAGAAGGAGGAAGTGATCCCGAAACAAACCCTAGGTTGAGGGATGCTATTGCAAATGCCAGGGCAGCCAATATGCCAAATGATAATATTATTAGAAGCATAAAAAGGGCTGCGGGAGAGCTGGGCAATGTAACTTATGAAGAAATTACTTACGAAGGTTATGGTCCTAATGGAGTTGCTGTTATTGTACAGGCACTTACTGACAATCGTAATAGAACTGCTGGTGAAATGAGATACATTTTTGATCGAAGTGGAGGAAGTTTGGGAGCCACTGGTTGCGTATCTTGGATGTTCGATAGAAAAGGTCTTATTCTTATAGAAAATACTGGAGACATTGATGAAGATGAGTTAATGATGCAGGCCTTAGAGGCTGGTGCAGAAGATATAGAGTTAGAAGATGGACTTTTTCAGATTTTGACAGATCCAGCAGATTTCACTCAGGTTAGAGAAGGACTGGAGAAGAGTGGATATAAAATTGCCTCTGCAGAAGTAGCTATGCTTCCCCAAAATTATGTACAACTTACTGGAGAGCAATATGATCAGGCCCTATCATTATTTGAAAAGCTAGAAGATCATGATGATGTACAAAATGTATATCATAACCTTGAATTAAATGAACAGGAATAATTCTTTTTATCTTAGTAACAATAAGAGAAACCTGCACATATACTGAAGCAAAATGGTGTATGTGGAGGTTTTTTTATGTTTTATAGGACAAGTAACTATAAATTCTATGATAGAAAAACAGCCATAGATTATTCTAACCAATGGGCATTGGGAAGGAATCCTCAGTATTTAGACTATTCCAACCTTGGAGGGGATTGTACTAATTTTATTTCACAATGTCTATATGCTGGAAGCCAAGTAATGAATTATGACACTTATATGGGATGGTATTATATCGATGGCAATCGTAAGGCGCCTGCATGGACAGGGGTTGAGTTTTTGTATCAATTTTTGACTAGGAGGATTATATCCCCTGGGCCTTATGGTATAGAAGTTCCCGTATCTCAGGTTGAGCCAGGGGATATAATACAGCTAAGTTTTAACGATGAAGGTAGGTTTGGTCATTCCCTGTTTATAACCCAGTGCGGCAATCCTCCTATGTTAGAAAATATACTCATAAATACCCATTCACGAGATAGGCTTAAATATCCATTGATAGGATACTCTTGGAAATATGTTAGATTTATTAAAATTCTAGGTGTGTGGACTTGATAGGAGTGTTAGGTATAAAAATAGTATAAATTGGTAACACTATAATCCAAATGAAGACCGGAGGGATTATAGTGTTTTACAAGAATAGATATATAATAGTTACCTTACTTGTATTGGTCATGATGGCTGGTGGTTATGTTCTAGGGATGCACGTTGGCCATCAACGTCTTAAGGAGAATTTAAAAAACAACAACGATGAGCCAGGTTTTGAAACCATGCAAACGGCAAGAAAAGGTGATAGGGAAATCATAAGGCAAGAGACAGCAAAAATGGATATTACTACAGAAAATACTCTATTAATTTTCGAAACAAACTACACTAGCTGTAATGACAAAATAGTAGAAAAGCGAAAAGCTGAAGATGGTGAAACAGGCCTTAGTAGGCTAGATATTAAAACAAAATTCCCTGATTGGGATGTTGGTGAATTTTCATCTGTACAAGTAGTTTTATCAAAGGTGTTGGATGACTACTGTCCAAATCATTTTGTTCTAAAGGATAAAGATGGCATGGTAGTTATTTATATGCCTTCTGAAGATGAAAATAAAGAAAGAGATATTCAACGTACACAAATATCCATAAACAAACTGCCTCCAGATGTTCAGGATGAAATAAAAGAAGGATTAGTTATGGATTCTCTTGAAGAGGTTGAATTTTTTATGGAAAGTCTGGATAGCTAATTTTATGATTTTTCAGTCCCTCCTAAGCTTTTAGGAGGGATTTTCTATTGCCATTTATTATAGAAAAGGGTAAAATACAATTAATGATTGTTTTGAGGGGAAGGGTAGGAATGACAGAGCTTAAGAGAAGGATTATGGATGCACAAACCATTGTAGTAAAGGTTGGTACGTCCACAATTACCCATGCTAATGGTAGCATGGATTTTCATTTGACAGAGAAACTAGTTAGGGTTTTAGCAGATTTGAGAAGTGACGGCAAGAACATTATTTTAGTTACATCCGGAGCAATTGGAATTGGTCGTTTTCGCATGGGTATATCTGATAGACCGAGTTCTCTGCCCCAAAAACAAGCCTTAGCAGCCATTGGTCAGGTTAGTCTAATGCATTACTACTCCAAATTATTTAGTGAGTACGATCAAATTGTAGCTCAAGTTCTTATAACGCGCGATGTTGTAGATGATGAGCAAAAGAAACAAAATGCCTATAACACCTTCTGCACCTTGTTAGATTATGGAGTTATTCCTATTGTCAATGAAAATGACACGGTAGCCACAGAAGAGATAGAACCAATTTTTGGAGATAATGATACTCTGTCAGCTGTTGTAGCTGAATTGATAGGTGCAGATCTATTAATATTGCTGTCAGACATAGAAGGATTATATGACAAAAATCCTAAGACTAATGATGATGCTAAACTGATTCCCATTATATATGATGTATGCAATCAAGTTATAGAAGGAGTAGAGGGCACCAACAGCGATTTGGGCACAGGAGGCATGAAGACTAAAATAAGTGCTGCTCGAATTTGTTGTGCAGCAGGTATTCCTATGATAATAACAAATGGAGAGGATCCTGATCATATATATGAGATACTGGAAGGCAAAGACGTAGGCACTTTATTTGTTCCTAATAAAGATAAATTTCTAGAGAGACTGGCTAGATGAGTATTTAATGGGGGAGCTTAATTTAAATAGAAAGGGGCAAGGGATAATGGATGTTGCAAAAAAGGCGAAATTGGCAAAAAAAGCCAGCCAAAGTTTAGCTGTACTATCAGCAGCTCAAAAGGATGAGGCACTGGAGGCCATGGCCTATGCTTTGGAAAGCAATATTTCTAAGCTTATAGCTGAAAACAAATTGGACGTGAGCATGGCTGAGGAAAATAAGCGACCTAGGGCATTGATAGACCGCTTAATTTTAAATGAGGAGAGAATAAAAGCCATGGCACAAGGTCTAAGGGTCATTAAATCCCTTCCAGATCCAGTAGGTGAGGTAATTTCTCAGTGGAAAAGACCCAATGGCTTAGAAGTAGGTCAGAAAAGGGTGCCTTTAGGAGTAGTCGGGATAATATATGAATCTCGACCCAATGTAACTGCTGATGCCATAGGATTGTGTATAAAGACTGGCAATGCTGTTGTACTGCGAGGAAGCTCTGAAGCAATCCATTCAAATAAAGCAATTGTAAAGATAATGACAGAAGCTGCCTATAATGCTGGTATTCCTAATGGAGCTATTCAATTAATAGAAGATACCAGCAGACAAAGCGTCCAAGAGCTAATTAAACTTAATGGACTTATAGATGTAGTCATACCTAGAGGAGGAGCTGGTCTAATTAAAACTGTAATAGAAAATGCTACTGTGCCTGTTATTGAAACGGGAGTTGGCAATTGTCATGTATATGTAGACGGAGAATGCGATCATGATATGGCATTGGATATTGTAGTAAACGCCAAAACTCAAAGGCCAGGGGTATGTAACGCAGCGGAAACTCTACTGGTGGATAAAGCTATTGCTAAAGAGATTTTACCTAGATTGATAGAAAAACTACAGGAGAAGAATGTTGAAATTCGGGGCTGTGAAAAGACTCTTGAGATTGTGCCCCAGGTTAAAGCTGCCAGCTTAGAGGATTGGTCAACGGAATATTTAGACTATATTTTGGCTGTTAAAGTAGTGGACGGAGTAGATGATGCCATAGACCATATAAATAGCTACGGTAGCGGACATTCTGAGGCCATAGTTACATCCAACTACTTCAATGCAGAAAAATTCCTCAATTATGTGGATGCAGCTGCTGTATATGTAAATGCATCTACTAGATTCACAGACGGGGGCGAGTTTGGCTATGGAGCAGAGATGGGAATAAGTACGCAAAAACTCCATGCAAGAGGTCCTATGGGATTGAAAGAGTTAACTACTATTAAATATATTATTAGAGGACAAGGCCAAATAAGGGAATAACGCTAAATAAGAAAAATTTGATTGACAAATTGGATAATATAATGTATTATACTTATTAATTATTTACTTTGTGTCGCAGGTGATAATAAGGTGAGAGTAACTATGGGAGTGAGCGGATACATGTTAATGATGTCTATGATGATGTTCATGCGAATGTGCATGTACATGTATCTCTATGCTCATAAAAGAATCGTAGTTGCTCGAATGAACAAATTATCTTTTTTTGCAGAATGTTGTAAAGTTGGTAGTTAATGGGGTTTATTATAAACTTTACTATAAAGTTTTATTAATAAGTTGTTTAAACAGGTTCATTCGAGAACCTGTTTTATTTTTGCAAAGATTTAAGAGGGAGGATGGCGGATGGATACAAATGAACCTATTATTTCTATACGTGGTGTTACAAAAATCTTTAATACTAAGGAATCAGAAGTTGACGCTTTGATAGATATTAACTTAGACATATATCAGGGTGAGATATATGGTATTATCGGGCAAAGTGGCGCTGGCAAGAGCACACTAGTGCGGTGTATGAATTTTCTTGAAAGACCTACAAAAGGTTCTGTTATATTTGATGGACAAAATCTTGCAGATTTATCCCTAAAAGAATTATTAAAAGTTAGGCAGTCAATAGGCATGATTTTCCAGCAATTTAACCTTCTTATGCAGCGGACAGTACTTAAAAATGTTTGTTATCCCTTAGAGATAGCCGGTGTTCCAAAAAAGGAAGCTAAGCAAAGGGCAATTGAACTACTAGAGATGGTAGGGTTATCGGATAAAATAAACGCTTACCCATCCCAATTATCTGGTGGCCAAAAGCAAAGAGTTGCTATAGCCAGGGCAATTGCAACTAAACCAAAGGTTTTGCTTTGTGATGAAGCTACTAGCGCACTGGACCCGATGACTACCCGGTCTATATTGGAGCTGCTTAAGGATATTAACCGGAAATTTGGTATAACTATTGTAATCATTACCCATGAAATGAATGTTATTGAATCTATCTGTGATAAAGTTGCCATTCTTGATAATGGCAGAGTCGTGGAAGTTGGGAAAGTAGAAGAGGTATTTGTAAATCCAAAATCTGAAGCTGGTAAGAGGCTGGTGTTTAAAACCGACGAGCAGTTTTCTGAATTCGGATCTGAGAAAGTTTATAGAATAGTTTTCGATGGTCAATCGGCATTTGAGCCTATTATATCCAATATGGTAGCAAAGTTTAAAGCTCCTGTTAATATTCTATTTGCTAATACAAAAAATATTGGAGGCAAAGCTTTTGGACAGATGTTGATTCAGCTACCTGAAGATAGGATACTATCTAAGCAAATGCTTCGATATCTGGAAGAACGTTCAGTTAAGTATGAGGAGGTGACCCAGGATGCTTGATGCTCAAACCCTATCTATGATTGGAAAAGGTATAATTGAAACCTTATATATGGTGATTGTTTCTACGGTATGTGCATATGCTATTGGCCTTCCCATTGGACTAATCCTTGTGATAACTGATAAGAACGGCATTCGTCCTTGTCCTATTATAAGTAAGGTGCTTGGCTTTATTGTTAATCTACTTAGATCTGTGCCCTTTGTTATACTTATGATTTCAGTAACTCCCTTGACAAGGAAAATAGTTGGTACCACTCTTGGAACATCAGCCACTATTGTACCTTTAGTTATTGCTTCAGCCCCATACATAGCCAGGTTAGTGGAATCTTCTATTAAAGAAGTGGATGCGGGTATAATAGAAGCAGCAAGAGCAATGGGAACAGGGACCTTTAAGCTTATTTATAAAGTTTTAATTCCTGAGGCTAAACCTTCGTTAATAATAGGAGGAGCCATTGCTATAACCACAATTTTAGGTTATTCTGCAATGTCTGGTTTTATTGGTGGAGGAGGTCTAGGAGATATAGCTGTCAGATATGGATATTATAGAAGTGAAACAGAAATACTCCTTGTTACAGTAGCTGTGTTAATCATTATCGTCCAAGGCTTCCAAGAGCTAGGAATGAGATTAGCAAAACACTGTGATAAAAGATCTTAGTAGAATATTAAACCTACTCGTTGTGTGAATTCTATGATTTAAATAATGAAAATGTTGAATGAGCACAGCGGGTTAGATTATAAAATATTTTAAAATATTATTATATGGAGGGGAAAAAATGAATAAGAAAGTATTGTTCATTATTATTTCAGTATTTTTATCCTTATCATTGTTAGCCGGTTGTGCTACAGGAAATCAGCAAAGTCAAAATGAGGCTCCAACTGAGAATACTGCCGAAGAGGGTAGCAATAATGTTTCTAACGAGAATTCTTCCGATCAAGAAAGCAATAATGAAACTTCAGGAGAGAGTACTGTTATAAAAATTGGTGCAACACCTGCTCCTCATGCAGAAATTCTCAAAAAAGCAGCTGAAATTTTAGAAACTAAAGGGTATACTCTTGATATTGTAGAATTTACTGACTATGTGCAGCCTAACATTGCAGTAAATGATGGGGCTTTAGATGCAAATTATTTTCAGCACCAGCCATATCTTGATGCTTTTAACGAAGAAAGAGGTACTGATTTAGTTTCAGTTGCTGTAATCCACTATGAGCCTTTTGGCATATATGCTGGAAAAACAGCCTCTTTAGATGAACTAAAGGATGGAGCTACTGTGGCGGTTCCTAATGACACTACTAACGAGGCAAGAGCCTTGCTTTTACTTGAGGCACAAGGCTTAATTAAGCTAAAAGAGGGTGCTAGCCTTAAAGCAACTGTAAATGATATTGTAGAAAATCCCAAAAACTTAGAGATTATAGAGATAGAGGCAGCCCAAATTCCTCATTCCCTACAGGATGTTGATATTGCTGTTATCAACGGAAACTATGCTATTGAAGCAGGATTAAGTGTAGGAAAAGATGCCTTAGCAACTGAGGACGCAGATTCCATTGGCGCTACAACCTATGGAAATGTGGTAGCGGTGAAAAAGGGAAATGAAGATAATGAGGCTATAAAGGCCCTTGTGGAAGTATTAAAAAGCGATGAGATTAAACAGTTTATAGAAGATAATTATGAGGGAGCAGTAGTACCTCTAAACTAAGGATTATGATAAAAATTAAGAAAGGGCAAGGAAATGTAACTCCTTGCCCTTTTAATGTTCTGCTATTTTTTTATTTTATCTAACTCATCTAGCCAGTTTGAAGCTTCCTCAATTGCGGTTTTCATACTGGATGGAGCAGGACCCCCAGGTATATTTCTATTGTTAACGCAAGTTTCTAAAGATATAGCATGGAATATATCTTCTTCAAATATAGGAGAAAATTTTCTGTATTCATCTAGGGATAAATCTAACAAAGATTTATCTTCTTTTATACAATAAAGAACTAATTTTCCCACTATCTCGTGGGCACTTCTAAAGGGGAGTCCTTTTTTTACTAAATAATCAGCAGCGTCGGTAGCATTGGTAAAGCCTTTAGAAGCTTGCTCATACATTTTTTCCTTGTTAAAGGTAGTAGACTTTATCATTTGTGTAAAAATATCTATACATTTTATGACAGTATCTATGCTGTCAAAAAGAGCTTCCTTGTCCTCTTGCATATCCTTGTTATAAGCTAACGGTAAGGATTTCATAACGGTCAAAATAGTAATAAGATTTCCATATACCCGCCCGGTCTTGCCTCTTATCAGCTCAGCAACGTCAGGGTTTTTCTTTTGTGGCATAATACTGCTACCAGTACTATATGCATCATCCATTTCTACAAATTGAAACTCATGGCTGGCCCATATTATGAGCTCTTCGCAAAAACGGCTAAGGTGCATCATTATTATAGAGCAGCAGCCTAAAAATTCTATAATAAAATCCCGATCGCTAACTGCATCAAGACTATTTCTGGTAATGGAAGAGAATCCTAACTCCTGGGCCACCCAATTCCTGTCCAAGGGATAGGTAGTAGCTGCCAAGGCTCCTGAGCCCAATGGCATGGAATCCACCCGTTTTTTACAGTCCAATAACCTTTCAATATCCCGCCTAAACATTTCAAAATAGGCCATTAGATGGTGAGCCAAGGTTATGGGCTGAGCTTTTTGAAGGTGGGTATAGCCTGGCATGATGGTTAATAAATGATCCTGGGCTAATTCCAACAAAGTTTTTTCTAAATCTATTAGAAGGCTTATTATCTGATCAAGCATATCTTTAGTATACATGCGAACATCTAAAGCCACCTGATCATTTCTACTTCGCCCAGTGTGTAACTTTTTCCCCACATCACCAATCCTTTGAATCAATATACTTTCTATATTCATATGTATATCCTCATTGGATATACTAAATTCTACTAACCCCTTTTCAATATCCTGCAAAATTTCTTCTAAACCTGATACAATCTTATCAGCTTCTTCTTGGGAGATTATGCCTTGTTTACCCAGCATTTTAGCATGGGCAATGCTTCCTAAGATATCTTGTTTGTAAAGCCTAAAGTCGAAATGGATAGATGAATGAAAATCATCTACTTCCTTGGTGGTTTGTTTTTCAAATCGCCCTCCCCAAAGTTTCATGATTAACCCTTCCTTTTATCATTCATTAATGCTCGTATTGTTAGAGGCAGCCCAAATAGATTAATGAAGCCTTCTGCATCTTTTTGGTTATACACACTGTCTTCACCAAATGTAGCAAACTCCTCACTGTAGAGGGAATAGGGAGATTTTACACCAGCAGGGATACAATTACCTTTATATAATTTAAGCCTTACAGTACCAGTAACTGTTTTTTGAGTACTGTCCACAAAGGCGGATAGGGCTTCCCTGAGAGGTGTATACCAGTTACCATCATAGACCAATTGGGCAAATTTAATTGCTACCTGCTGTTTATATTGAAAAGTAGCACGATCTAAGGTGATACTCTCTAATTCATGGTGGGCGGCATACAATATTGTCCCTCCAGGGGTTTCATAGACGCCCCTAGATTTCATGCCCACCAAACGGTTTTCTACCATATCAACTATTCCAATCCCATGTTTTGCACCCATTTGGTTAAGAGTTTCTATAAGCTCTACAGGCTTATATTTTTGTCCGTTCACCGCAACGGGAATTCCTTCTTCAAATTCTATTTCCACATACTCCGGTTCATCCGGTGCTAAATGTGGAGGAGTACATATGAGATATATACTATCCTGTGCTTCATTCCATGGATCTTCCAAATCCCCACCTTCATGGCTTAAGTGCCATAGGTTCCTATCCATACTATATGGATGTTCTTTGGTAACCGGGATGGGGATATTTCGTTCCTTGGCATAGTCAATAGCGTCCTCTCGGGATTTTATATCCCAAATTCGCCAAGGGGCGATAATCTTTAGATGAGGATTTAAAGCTTTTATAGTTAGTTCAAAACGAACCTGGTCATTGCCTTTACCTGTTGCTCCATGGGCAATAGCAGTGGCACCTTCTTTCTCAGCTATTTCTACTAATCGCTTAGCAATAACGGGACGTGCCATGGAAGTGCCTAGTAGATATTTGCCTTCATAGATAGCACCTGCTTTTAAAGTAGGAAAGATAAAATCAGTTACAAATTCCTCTTTTAAATCCTCTATATAAATTTTACTAGCTCCGCTATTAATAGCTTTTTCTTTTAGAGGGGCTAATTCCTCACCTTGACCCACATCGCCTGCTACGGCAATAACTTCATAATCGTAATTTTCTTTCAGCCAAGGTATTATTATGGATGTATCCAATCCGCCTGAATATGCAAGAACTACTTTTTCTTTTTGTGACATGATAACGCCTCCTTTTTAAATTATAAATTATTATACATGGAAATGTATAAATATGCAAGTCTTTTTGTTTAAGTTCTCATCTCTCCATTGACAGATTTAAGGAAAAGGCATAATATTACTATAGCGATGTTGGAATCAATTCTTTATATTAATTGGTTAAGTAGATTATTTAGAAAATATAAATTATAAAGGTTGAGATTTTATATGATTGTTTTAGGTATTGACCCAGGAATGGCTATTGTAGGCTATGGAGTTGTGGAGGAAAAAAATCGTGTACTAAAACCTATAGATTATGGAGTTATTACTACTCCTTCCACAATGGAGATACCGCAGAGACTGATAACTATATACGATGCTGTTCAGGAGCTTATTACTCGTTTTCAGCCTGATGAAGTGGCTATAGAAGAATTGTTTTTTAATAAAAACGTAAAAACAGCTATAACTGTAGGACATGCTAGAGGAGTGGCAGTGCTGGCTGCTGCGAAAACTGGTTTAAACCTTTATGAATATACACCCTTACAAGTAAAACAATCTGTTGTTGGATATGGTAGGGCAGAAAAAAGCCAGGTACAACAGATGGTAAAAGCGTTGTTGGGTCTTGAAGAGATTCCCAGACCCGATGATGCAGCTGATGCTCTGGCAGTGGCTATATGTCACATTCACTGCGCAGATATGGGCAGAAAGTATGGTAGCAGAACATTATTTTGCTAGGGATGATGAAAGGAGTATAGGATGTTTGCATATATAAAGGGAAGTTTGCAAGAAGTTTATCCTCAAAAAGTGGTGGTAGAGGCAGGAGGAATCGGATACGAAATCAAAGTTACTCAGTCTTTGGTGTCCAGACTGCCGGATAAGGGAAGTATGGTAAAATTGTATACATATTTTAATGTTCGAGAAGACGTACAGGAATTATATGGATTTTTAAATAAAGAGGAAAAAGCTATTTTCGAAAAGTTAATAACAGTATCGGGTATTGGACCAAAAGTTGCAATGGGTATATTGTCTTCTTTAACTCCTACACAAATAGCATTAGCTATTGTTACAAATGATATAAAAAGTCTTTGTACAGCACCTGGTGTAGGTAAAAAAACTGCTCAGAGGTTGATACTGGAGCTTAAGGAGAAAATTGATCAAGAAGCTTTAGTGGGGCAAACTGGCTCTGAACTAGATCATAGTTTTATAGATCAACAAAACGAAGTTATGGAGGCATTGATTGCTTTAGGATATCAACCTCAAGAGGCAAAAAAGGCATGGGATGCCATAGAAGATAAAAATCAGGATATAGCTACATTAATTAAACAATCCCTTAAATTAATGGATAGATCCTAGGACATACTAAAGAAGGGAATGAAATTATATGCAAGAGGAAGAACGAATTATTACCTCTACCATGCTAGAAGGAGATAAGGATATTGAGTATAACTTAAGGCCAAGGACTATGGATGAGTATATTGGCCAAGAAAAACTAAAGGAGAAACTCAATATTTTTATTGAGGCTACAAAACAACGTGGTGAAGCCTTAGATCATGTACTGTTATATGGGCCTCCAGGCTTGGGTAAAACCACTTTAGCTAACATTATTGCCAATGAGCTAGGGGTAGGAATTAGGATTACTTCAGGGCCTACTATAGAAAGACCTGGGGATTTGGCTGCTATACTGACTAATTTAGGAGAAAGGGATGTGCTTTTTATAGATGAGATCCATCGCTTAAATAGAACAGTGGAGGAGATTCTTTATCCGGCTATGGAGGATTATGCTTTGGATATCATCATAGGCAAAGGACCCAGTGCCCGTTCTATTAGATTAGATCTCCCTAAATTTACTCTAATAGGAGCTACTACTCGGGCTGGGATGCTAACTTCTCCCTTGAGGGATAGATTCGGAATCATAAATAGGATGGAACTATACAACAAGGAAGAATTAAAGCAGATTATAACTAGGTCGGCGGGCATATTAGGAGTAGAGATTCGACAAGATGGAGCTGAAGAGATTGCCAAACGCTCCAGAGGAACCCCAAGGATTGCAAATCGCCTGTTAAAACGAGTTAGGGACTATGCACAGATAAAAGCTGATGGCATAATAACTCTGGAAGTTGCTTGCGAGGCTTTAGATTTGTTGGAGGTGGATTCCATTGGATTAGATGAAGTGGATCGTAAGATACTCTTAACAATGATTGAAAAGTTTAATGGAGGTCCAGTGGGCATTGATACCTTGGCCGCATCAACTGGCGAAGAAGTTGTCACTATTGAGGATGTATATGAGCCTTATCTACTGCAGATCGGCTTTATAGCTAGAACTCCTAGAGGCAGAATAGTGACTCCTCTAGGTTATAAACATATGGGCAAGCCCTATGAAGAGCAGACAAAATTGATATAAATGTTGTGTAATTTAATATGTAATTATTGTAATTAACCTGTTGCCCTAGTGCAGCAGTTATTATTCATTATTTTTAATGTGCTATTGATAAATGAATCCTACTATTGATTTTAGTCAAATTAGTAATGATTAAACGTTCAATAGCACATTATAATTTTACCTTAGAAAAACTAATAATAGAAAAGGAGAAGAGCTTTGAAAGTATCAGATTTTGATTACTATCTTCCAGAAGAGCTGATAGCTCAACACCCAACTCCAGTAAGAGATCAATCTAGATTGTTGGTCTATCATAGAGAAAGCAAAAAAATTGAGCATAGAATATTTTGTGAAATTAAGGAATACTTAATGCCAGGCGACTGTCTAGTTATAAATGATACAAAAGTAATACCTGCTAGACTCTATGGAGTGAGGGAAGATACAGGTGCCAAGATAGAACTGTTATTATTGGAAAAAAAGGATAAAGATCAATGGCAAGCTTTAGTCAAGCCTGGCAAAAGAGTAAAAATTGGCTCAAGACTAGTGTTTGGAAATGGAATTTTGAAGGGACAAGCTATAGATATTTTGGAAGACGGATCACGAATTATTGAATTTGACTATGAAGGAATCTTTGAAGAGATTTTAGATCAGATAGGGATTATGCCTTTACCTCCCTATATTCATGAAAAATTAGAGGAAAAAGAGAGATATCAAACTGTATATAGTAAATACGCTGGCTCATCTGCTGCTCCTACGGCTGGCTTGCATTTTACCAAGGAACTTCTTGAAGAAATAGGGAAAATGGGAGTTAAAATTGCAAGGATTACCCTTCATGTAGGCTTGGGTACATTTAGGCCTGTTAAGGTAGAGGATGTAAAAGAGCATAAAATGCATTACGAAACTTACAATGTATCCCAAGAAGCAGCAGATACAATAAATCAATGCCGGAAAAATGGTGGCAGAATAATAGCAGTGGGAACTACATCTACTCGTACTTTGGAATCTGTTGCTGATGACAAAGGAATAATACACCCAGGTTCAGGAAAGACTGATATCTTTATTTATCCTGGTTACACTTTTAAAGGAATAGATGGGCTTATAACTAATTTCCACTTACCAAAATCCACCTTAATAATGTTAGTAGCAGCTTTTATTGGTAAAGATGAAGTACTAAATGTATACAAAAAAGCAGTAGAAGAAAGATATAGGTTTTTTAGTTTTGGCGATGCAATGTTAATAATCTAAGCTAATTTTGTGGAGGTGACTAGATATTTTTGAATTTGAATTAATAAAGACATGTTCTAGGACAGGTGCTCGCTTGGGAAAACTTCATACCCCTCATGGGACTATAGATACGCCTGTCTTTATGCCAGTAGGTACCCAAGCTACTGTAAAGGCGGTTACACCTAAAATTTTGGAAGAATTAGAAGCTGAAATTATATTATCCAACACCTACCATTTATATTTAAGACCAGGTCATGAGCTGGTAAAGGAGGCTGGTGGCCTTCATAAATTTATGAATTGGAACAAGCCTATACTCACGGACAGTGGTGGATTTCAGGTATTTAGTCTGGCTGACCTAAGAAAAATAAGTGAAGAAGGAGTAGAATTTCAATCCCATCTAGATGGTTCTTATCATTTTTTTACTCCTGAAAAGGTAATGGAGATAGAGAACAATCTAGGCGCTGATATAATAATGGCCTTTGATATATGTTCTCCCTATCCCTGCAGTTATGAGGATGCGAAAAGGGATTTGGAAATTACTCTTAAATGGGCTAAAAGATGTAAAGCAGCCCACCAGCGACAAGATCAGGCTCTATTCGGTATAATTCAAGGTGGAATGTATGAGGATTTACGCCTAAGAAGTGTAAAAGAGATGGTGGACTTGGATTTTCCCGGTTATGGAATAGGTGGATTAAGTGTTGGAGAACCTAAGCATCTAATGTATAAAGTGCTGGATGTATTAAATCCAGTTATGCCTAAACATAAGCCTCGATACCTAATGGGTGTTGGCTCTCCAGATTGTCTGGTAGAAGCTGTTATGAGAGGAGTAGATATGTTTGACTGTGTGCTACCTACTCGAATTGCACGAAATGGAACAGCTATGACTAGCCAGGGCAGAGTAGTAGTACGCAATGCCACCTATCAAAGGGATTTTACTCCTCTTGATCCAAAATGTGACTGCTATACCTGCCAAAACTTCACTAGAGCCTATCTCCGGCATCTAATAAAAGCTGAAGAGATTTTAGCTTCTATTTTGCTTACTATTCACAATATTAGGTTTTTAATTAACCTGATGAAAGATATCCGAAAGGCTATATGGGAAGAGCGATTACCGGAGTTTAGACAAAGTTTTTTTGAAGAGTATGGATATAAAGAATATCTATAATTTAATATATTTTCTTTGCCATATTTAGCCTAATAATGTATAATAGACTAGTAATTAATCTATTGTGCTAGTTCCATATCTTTATTTAATAGCTATTAAAGGTATAGAATAAAACTAGCACAAGGGGTTTTTAAACTGTTTATTCATTTATTTATATGTTGATTTTGAAAGAACTAAATTAATCGGAAAGGGAGGGATAGATATGTTGTTAACCGCTGCTACAGGCGCACCAGAGGCAGCAGGAGCTGCGGGTTTAATCGCCAGTTTTTTACCACTTATAATGATGATAGTTGTTTTCTACTTTTTAGTTATACGCCCCCAAAGAAAAAGAGAAAAAGAAAACAGGGAAATGCTAGCAAATTTGGCTGTGGGGGATAATATTACCACAATTGGTGGAATTTGCGGTAAGATTGTTGCCATTAGAGAAGATGTTATTACAGTAGAAGTAGGTGTTGACAAGGTAAAGTTGGTTTTTGAACGTTGGGCTGTCAGGAGTGTAGATAAGATTACAGCTGACTAAAGATTGAGCTAACCCATGATGTCGATATAGTTTCGACTGGGGTAGCTCTTTTTCTATGTAAAGAGCCCTCCCCTCTCTAAAATAAAACAGGTATATATGCCTATTAAGTTGCATATTTTTATAGTAAAGTTTTACTGTTCTTTTATATAGGGCTTAAGTTTATAAGTTTATAATATGGCGAGGGGATGGGGTATAATGAAAAAAATTCGAAAATCTTCTAATAGACAGCAACCTGAGTCAGTTGCAAACATTATAATTGCAGTACTGAAAGGTTCACTAATCGCCGTTGTTATCACATTAGTATTTTTTACATTATTTGCAGTTATAATTAAAGTAGCTGATATGCAGGAATCAATAATACCTCCAGTAGTTCAAGTAGTTAGGACTCTATGTATAGCTTTTGGTGGATTGTTAGCAGCCAGATCAAGTAGAAAAATGGGTTGGCTTAAGGGAGCTATCACAGGCATTTTATATATACTTTTTGCTTTTGTGATAAGCTCATTATTTGGCGATTCTAATTTTATGGGATCACTTATTCTATCAGATCTTCTTTTAGGGGCAGTTGCAGGTGCTGTAGGAGGTATTATAGGAGTAAATATTTAATATTGGTCAAAATTCTTGCAGAAAGGATCTAGCTATTGTATAATTGTTGTATAATTCCATTTAACATTGGTGCCAAGGAGGAATAATTATGAATCATATTAAAACATTACATAAGGGAAATCTAAAGGAATCTATATTAAAATCTGGATGTGGCGAATGTCAAGCTTCTTGTCAATCCGCTTGCAAGACTTCTTGCACAGTGGCAAATCAAAATTGCGAACAAAAATAGGATAAAGCTATTCTCAAGAAGCTTAGATTTGTCGAACTTCCTATAGCAGTGGCAATGCTACTGCTATTTCTATATTGTATTGTAATTTGGACATGCTATTGGAAGGTTTTAAAACTATTGACTGACATCTTTCAAAGTAATATAATTGATAAAGTGACATTTTTTATATATAGCGTAATTAATAATTAGAAGCTAGTTTGGCTTGCAAAGGAAAAAAGAGGGGGATACAATATGAAGGCTAAGAGCGGCTTGAAGCTGCTAATTGTACTTTTTGTAATTGCTTTTTTATCTTATGTAGCACTGAATGGTATATCCCTATGGGGGCCTTATGAGATTCCTCCATTAGGACAACAAGTGCGTCAAGGCTTAGACTTAAAAGGTGGCCTTTATGTAGTCTATGAAGCAAAGGTAGAGCCTAATGACCCGGATATAGATGGTAAGATTGCAGGAGCTATGCGGGTTATTCGAAATAGATTGGACAAAGAAGGGCAAAATGAAGCAACTGTTGCCAAACAGGGAGACAATAGGATTCAAGTAGAGATTCCAGGTATCAAAAATCCTAGAGAGCTTGCAGATATATTGGCCAAGCCTGCTGTCCTGGAGTTTGAAGGACCAGAAGGAGATATTATAATTACCGGTAAAGACGTAAAATCTGCAAGGCCTGCTTATGGACCAGGTAATAAACCAGTAGTTGACTTTGAGCTTCATTCCCAAGGAGCTGAAAAATTTGCAGAGGCAACTAGCAAGTATCAAGGACAGGTAATTAGGATTTTATTAGATAAAAACCCTATATCTGAGCCTGTAGTTAATAGTGCTATAACAGGTGGAAAAGGTATAATTGAGGGGATGCAGGACATAGAAGAAGCAAAACGGCTGGCTAACTTGATAGAAAGTGGTGCCTTGCCTGTAGAATTGGAACAGATAGAGATCCGTACTATTGGCGCTACCTTAGGAGTAAATGCCCTAAAACAAGCTATTGTAGCTGGTACAATAGGTATAATTGTTATATTGTTATTTATGTTAATATATTACAAATTGCCAGGTTTGGTAGCCGATTTGGCTTTGGTGTTATATACAATTATAGTAATGGCAGTGATAGTAATTGCTAAGATAACTTTAACTCTCCCTGGTATAGCAGGTATTATATTATCCGTGGGTATGGCTGTAGATGCTAACGTTATCATAATTGAAAGAATAAAAGAAGAAGCACGGGCAGGTAAAACCCTTAATGCAGCTTTAGATATGGGCTTTTCTAAAGCTTTTAGAGCAATCCTGGACTCTAATATCACTACTTTAATAGCCGCTTTTGTCCTCCTTTATTTTGGGACAGGACCTATACAAGGATTTGCTAAAACTTTGATAATAGGAATTATAGCAAGTATGTTTACGGCTATATCCTTTACCCGATACGTTTTAAAGCTGGTTATGGGACTAAATATCAAAAATAAAAAGCTTTATGGTATATAAGGGAGGCATATAAGGATGAATTTCAATATAGTTAAACATTTTAAAAAATGGATTGCCATACCCCTAATAATTATTTTAATTGGTTTTGGTGTTATAGCTGTTCGGGGACTTAACCTAGGAATAGATTTTATTGGGGGTAGCACCATCCATGTTAGTATTGGATCCCCCTATGATGTGGATGATATACGGGCCATTGTTAATGAGCAAGGTGTTGACGCCGATATATTAAGCGCCGGTCAGGACAACCAGGATGCTATTATTAGAATGAGGTATGTTGAAAATCAGCAGGAGATTCATGAAAATATTGTTAAAGCCCTTAAAGAAAAATACGATTTAGATGATGATGCGGTAAGTGTGGATTTTGTAGGCCCCACTATGGGGAAAACATTAATCCAAAACGCCCTTATGTCTGTATTGATAGCCGGTGCCTTGATGCTAGTATATATCTGGATTAGATTTGAGCTAAAATCTGGTGTAGCGGCTGTTATAGCTCTACTTCATGATGTATTGATTATGATTGCTGTAACAGCTATTACAGGGATCCAGATTAATAGCTCCTTTATAGCAGCTGTTCTTACTATAGTAGGTTATTCTATAAATGATACCATTGTCATTTTTGACCGTGTTAGGGAGAATATAAAACGTATGGGAAGAAAAGCTACTATGTCGGAGATTGTGGATGAGAGTATAAGGCAAAGTATTACAAGAACCCTTAACACCTCCCTTACTACCATATTTGCTGTAGCTGCCCTATATGTTTTAGGTGTAGAATCCATAAAAGATTTCACTCTGCCTATTATAGTAGGTCTCATTTCAGGGACTTATTCATCCCTCTTTATTGCTGGTTCTATCTGGGCTATATGGGATGAAAAGACCAAAGAAGGAAAAATGGCTACTGCAAAATAGATAATTAAAAGCTTCCTAAAGGAAGCTTTTAATTTTGATATCACAGAAAGATTAGGTGAAGCTTATGGCTATATTTGAAGCAATTGAGCCTTCAATAAAAGATTTGGATACTATGGTAGAGCTTTTTAGAAATGCTTTAGATATTTCTAGGGTAACATCTAGAATATTGCTTAATCGAGGAATCCATAACATAGAGAGTGCTCAAACTTTTCTGAATCCAACTATGGAAAAGCTCTTCGATCCTTTTAGGCTTCAAGATATGGATAAAGCCGTAGAAAGAATAGAAAGAGCTATTTCATCTAAGGAACCTATAACTATTTATGGGGATTATGATGTTGACGGAATGACTAGTTGTGCCTTACTCTATAATTTTTTTGAAAGCAAAGATTGTCCGGTAGATGTATATATACCTAGCCGACAGGATGAAGGTTATGGTATAAACTGTAAGGCCATTGAAAATATTTATAGTAGAGGTACTAAACTAATTATAAGTGTTGATTGTGGCATAACTTCAGTATCTGAAGTCAAGTATGCTAAAGAGTTGGGTATTGATATGATTATTACTGATCATCATCAGTGCGGAGGTACTCTGCCTGAAGCAATAGCTGTAATAAATCCATCTAGAGATACTGAGCTTCATAGCAAGCACCCCCTTGCAGGAGTTGGAGTGGCTGGCAAATTAGTACAGGCTATAGGAGGCATTAAATACCTAGAAGAGTATCTAGATTTAATTGCTTTGGGAACTGTAGCTGATGTAGTTCCGCTAATTGGGGACAATAGAATATTAGTAGCAAAGGGATTAGAAAAATTAAATGAAACACCCTGCCCTGGAATTGAAGCATTAATAGAGACATCGGGTCTCAAGGGTAAAAAAATTAATACAGGAAATATAGCTTTTGGATTAGCGCCTAGGCTTAATGCTGCAGGTAGAATTGGCAATCCTTTAAGAGGCTTTGAGCTGCTAACTGCCAGAAGTCTTACAGAGGCCATGCCATTGGCTCAGATATTAGAAAAACATAATAGACAAAGGCAGGACCTTGAGGCAGATACTATAAGAGAAGCTGAAGAAATGATTGAGGAAAGTGTAGATTTAAGCAGTGATAAAATAATAGTATTAGGCAAAGAAGGCTGGAATCCTGGGGTTATAGGTATAGCTGCTTCCAAAATTGTTGAACGATATTACAGGCCTTGTATACTAATTGCTGTAGAGGATGGGGTAGGGGTTGGTTCTGCTAGAAGTATAAAAGGCTTTAATATATACGAGGCTTTGAAATCTTGTTCAGATTTGCTAGAAAAATTTGGTGGACATGAGCAGGCCGCAGGATTTTCATTAGCTGAATTAGATATTGATAAATTAAGGCAGAAACTTTTAAATTATTGCAGTAAAACCATGGATGATTCTATGCTTATACCTAGATATTCCTATGATTTAGACCTTAAGCCTGGTGACATAACTTATGAGTTAGTGGAAGAACTAGAAGCCTTAGAGCCCTTTGGCATAGGTAATCCATCTCCTTCCTTTTTATTGTCCAATGTTAAATTAGGGGATAACAGGCAAGTTGGTAATAATGGAAAGCATCTTATGATGTCTATTGAATTAGGTCAAAGATTATGGGATGGCATTGCTTTTGGAATGGGGCAGCGTTTAGAAACTCTATCTGCTGCCAATCGAGTATCTATGGTTACAGGTTTAGAAAAAAATGAATGGAAAGGTATAAGCAAACTTCAGTTTAATGTTAAACAAATAGATATATCTTTACGTAATGAAGAGGATTGGAATGAATTTTTATCTTATTTTCACATAAAATTATTTGATGCTTTTTTTCGTGATTTTATGTATAATAAGCATTATAACAATAATAATTCTATTTTCCATTCCTCATCCTTGAAAGCCATAGAAATAGATGATATTATGGAGAAAATTGATACAACTAGAATTGGATCTATAATTCTAGTAAATTCCCTATCAAATAGCCTAAGGGTTGCTAAAAATATATTAGATTATAATCTTGCTAAAAAAGTTTCCTTAGGCTATGGGCAGCCAGATCAATGGGATGGGATTAGTGTCAATACCATTGTTTTTGCTCCGAGCTATAGTAGTATAGAGTTTTCAGATTATAGAAATATCTATATATTTGAAGACGAAATACCATTTTGTCTTATAGATTATAAGAGCATAGGCAATGCTAAAATCCATAAAATCGTGAACAAGGATGGGCAATTAAAAAGGGATACAAAGGTAGGTGAAGAATATTTAGTTCAACGTGATGATTTTGTTTCCCTTTATAAATGGATCCAATCTATGAAAAATAAACCCCTTGTCTGGCAAGGGTGGATTGAGCTTATTGAAGATTATAAAAAACGTATAGATAAGGATGTCAATGGATTTAAAGTTAAGCTTGTGCTAAAGGTATTTGAAGAGTTGAATTTTATCAAAGTTGAATCTGGGCATAGGCTTGTTAGGCTCCAATTCAATGAAAATCCAATACCCCGGGATCTTCAGGAGAGTTCTTTATATGCTTATTATTATGAGCGGTTGAATATGATAAAACAACAGCAAATTTGTAAAATTTAAGGAGGATTTCTTATGAATCTTAAGAATAAAATTCGAATAATACCTGACTTTCCTAAAGAAGGAATTAGCTTTAAAGATATCACCACCCTATTGCAGGATAGAGATGCTTATAAGTTTACTGTTGATAAATTAGTGGAGATTTGTAATCAGTGGAATCCTGATGTTGTTGTAGGACCTGAAGCGCGGGGATTTGTAATTGGTGCTCCTTTGGCATACGGTCTGGGAACAGGTTTTGTGCCTGTTCGAAAACCTGGAAAGTTACCTGCCGATACTGAACAATATGAATATGATTTAGAATACGGAACAGACATCCTGGAGATTCATCGTGACGCTATAAAACCAGGACAAAGAATAGTAATAGCTGATGATTTATTAGCAACTGGTGGTACAGCATTGGCAACAGCCAAGCTTATAGAAAAACTAGGAGGTATAGTAGCTGGTATTGTTTTTGTTATAGAGTTGTCCTATCTCAATGGTAGAGAAAAGCTTAAAGAATACAATGTTGATACTCTAATTCAATTTGATGAGTAATTGATGAAATGAAGGATATGAGAATTTAACTATTAAAGGGCGTATGGGAGATGACAGATTTCGATAAAAAGTTAAATATGCTGAAAACTAAAGCGCAGCAGGTGTATGGGGATGAAGGCGTAAAAAAAATAAAGGAAGCTTACACCTTTGCTGAGAATGCTCATAAATCTCAATTAAGATCTTCGGGAGAACCATATATCATCCACCCTTTAGAAGTAGCCCTTATACTTATGGATTTAGGTTTAGATGTTGATACCGTAGTAGCTGGACTGCTTCATGATGTTGTAGAAGATACAGGGGTTCCCATCGAAGAACTAACCAAGCTTTTTGGAGCTGAAGTAGCAGATCTGGTTGATGGTGTAACTAAATTAGGAAAAATAGCTTTTAAGACCAAGGAAGAGCAGCAGGCTGAGAATTTGCGAAAAATGTTCTTGGCTATGGCCAAGGATATTAGAGTCATTATAATAAAGCTTGCTGATCGTTTGCATAATCTTAGAACTTTAGAATATGTGGATGAAGAAAAGCAAAGGGAAAAAGCTTATGAGACCTTAGAAATTTATGCACCTTTAGCCCATAGACTTGGTATCTTTAAAATCAAATGGGAATTAGAAGATACGTCCTTAAGATATATTGATCCTAAAGGATATTATGACCTTGTAGAAAAAATCGCCATCAAAAGAAGAGAAAGAGAAAAATATATCCAAGAAATAATAGAAACTCTGAAGAAAAAATTAGATGAAATGAACATAGAGGCAGAAATAGAGGGAAGACCGAAACATTTTTATAGCATATATAGAAAAATGTATATGCAACACAAGACTTTTGAAGAGATATATGATTTATTAGCTATAAGGGTAATTGTAAATACAGTAAAAGATTGTTATGGGGTATTGGGTGTAGTTCACACCTTATGGAAACCCATTCCCGGAAGATTTAAGGACTATATTGCAGTACCTAAACCTAATATGTATCAATCTCTTCATACTACTGTTATTGATTCCAGAGGAGAGCTCTTTGAAATCCAAATAAGAACCTGGGAAATGCATCGTACCGCTGAATACGGTATAGCTGCTCATTGGAAATATAAAGAAGGAAAGAAAAGTTCTTCAGATTTTGATGAAAAATTAGCCTGGCTTAGGCAGCTTCTAGAATGGCAAAGTGATTTAAAGGATGCCAGGGAGTTTATGGAGAGCTTAAAAATTGATCTCTTTACCGATGAAGTTTTTGTCTTTACTCCAAAGGGAGATGTAGTAGATCTGCGCAAAGGTGCTACTCCTTTGGATTTTGCCTATGCTATTCATAGTGACGTAGGCAACCAGTGTGTTGGTGCTAAGGTTAATGGAAGAATTGTTCCTTTAGATTATGTTCTTCAAACGGGAGATATAGTTGAGATACTTACCTCGTCATCTAGCAGTGGTCCTAGCCGTGATTGGTTGAATATTGTAAAAACCAGTCAAGCCAAGAACAAAATAAAACAATTTTTTAAAAGAGAACGCAGAGAAGAAAATATTGAAAAAGGCAAGGAAATGCTAGAGAGAGAAGCAAGAAGGCAAGGGTATTCATTATCTCAACTTTTATCTAAAGATTGGCCTGAAACAGTATGGAGAAAATATGGTTTCAACTCTGTTGAAGATATGTACGCTGCATTAGGCTATGGTGGTATTACAACTAATCAAATTCTCTTCAGGCTTATTGACGAATATAAGAAGGCAAATAAGCAGGAAAGAGAAGAAAACTTAACTACTAAGAAAGATACAAAACCCCAAAAGGTTCATACAGCTAATGATAAAGGGATTAAAGTAAAGGGCATTGAAAATATAATGGTCCGATTATCCAAATGCTGTAATCCAGTTCCGGGAGATGTAATTATTGGGTATATTACCAGGGGCAGAGGTGTATCCATTCATAGGGTTGATTGTATAAATCTAAAAGATCCTTTGGTGGAGCCGCAAAGGTTTATTGAAGTAGAATGGATAGATGAGTATAAAGCTTCTTTTAGCTCTGAAATACAAATTTTAGCTAGAGATCGTCAAATGCTTCTTGCAGACATCACCAAAGCTATGTCTGATATGAAAGTAAACGTTACGGCTGTAAATGCTAGGACTACTAAAAATAAGCAAGTAGTAATAAATATTATGATAGAAATAAATGATATAGAACAGCTTAGAAGAGTTATAAAACAAATAGAGAAAATAGATAATGTTATAGATGCATATAGGGTTAATGGGTAGAGTAGTGAAATAGTAGGAGTGATTGCTTGTATGAGAGCTGTTATACAACGGGTTAGTACAGCTAAAGTGAAAGTCGGCCAAGAAGTAACCGGAGCTATAAATAATGGATTCTTAGTCTATCTTGGAGTAGAAAAGGATGATGAAAGAGAAGACTTAGATTATATTATAGATAAAACCCTTAATTTAAGGGTATTTGAAGACGAAAATGGCAAAATGAATTTATCCATTAAGGAAGTAGGCGGGAGTGTTCTTGCTGTTTCCCAATTTACTTTGTGTGGTGACTGTAGAAGAGGTAGAAGACCAAGTTTTAGCAATGCTGCAGACCTAGATAAGGCAGAAGATTTTTATAATAGATATATACAGGGACTTAGGGACAGGGGTATCCACGTAGAAACTGGGGTTTTTAGGGCTCATATGCATGTAGAATCCATAAACGATGGTCCCGTTACTATCCTGCTAGATAGTAAGAGGACTTTTTAAATGCAAGGAGGCAAAGCTCAAATGCAAATAATTACAAAGCCTGTAGGTTTACTGGCAGCCAATTCCTATATTATATATGATCAAGCTAAGAGACATGCTGGCGTTATTGACCCCGGTGGAAATGGTGAGGATATACTAAATGAAATTACTTCCAGGAATTTAGAACTTAAATATATTTTGTTAACCCATGGGCATTTTGATCATATAGATGCTGTAGGTTGGTTAAAGGACAAAACAGGGGCACAAGTAGCCATTCACAAAGATGATGCTCCTTGTTTGGTGGATAGCTCAAAAAATCTCTCTCTTTCTTTAGGTAGAGAGTCTATACAACCCCAGGCTGACTTATTGCTTAAACATGGAGATAGTATAATAATTGGAGATATAGAATTAAAAGTTATTCATACGCCTGGACATTCCTTGGGCAGCATATCTTTGATGGCTGGCAATGTTATATTTACCGGTGATACCTTATTTAAAGGTTCTATCGGAAGAACCGATTTTTTGGGAGGCAGTATGGATCAACTTTTAAGCTCCATTAAAAACAGATTATTGACGCTAGATGACAATACCCTAGTCTATCCTGGTCATGGTCCAAAAACTACTATAGGTTATGAAAAAGCCACCAATCCCTTTTTGGAAGGACTGATTTAGTTTGCTCATATATGTTTTTGCTACAGTCCCTGGATATATAAATGAATTAGCAGAACTGGTGAGAGCCTTTTATCCAGGGGTTGCAGTACAGATTGCAAATGAAGATTTAAATGAGTTTTCCAGTAAAGATTTAATATTTAGATGTTATCATAATAGAAAAGAGGATAATATAGTCGAAGTAACAGTTGAAGTATTTACAGGTTCAGAACAAAAAGGCAAGTTTCATAAACTTTGTCAAGTAGATCAGGGCTTGTCAAAATTTGAACAAAGAAGGACAATAAAAAATTGCATTAAACTTTTATTATATGAGGTTTTGGAAGATCTAACTGGCCGAAGCTTGGAATGGGGCTCCTTAACGGGTATTAGGCCCACAAAAATTGTTCATGGTTTAATGGATCAAGGGTTTGATGAAGGAACAATCTTGAGCAAACTATACGACGATTATAGGGTAAGCTCTGAAAAAGCCAGATTATTGATAGATATAGCAAAAGTCCAGCGACCTTTTTTTGAAGATAATCATTTAAATAAGATATCTGTATATGTAAATATCCCCATATGCACCACCAAATGCCTTTTTTGTTCCTTCCCTTCGGCTACCATAGACCGTTGCTCTTATCTAATCGATGACTATATTATGGCCTTAGAAAAGGAAATGAAAAGCATGTCCCAGGTAGCAAAGGAAAAGGGTATAGAAGTAGAAACGGTTTATATTGGTGGAGGTACCCCAACTTCCTTAAATATTTTTCAATTAGAGAAGCTTTTGGCTGCAATTCAAAAATATTGGGGTTTTCAGAATTGGAAAGAATATACTGTGGAGGGCGGTAGACCTGATACTATGGATAAGGAAAAGCTAAGGCTTCTAAAAGATTATAATGTTACACGAATTAGTATAAACCCTCAAACTATGAGCAACAAGACTTTAGAGGCTATAGGTAGAGACCATAGATCAGAAGAAATTATCCATTGTTTTAATATGGCCAGAGAAATTGGATTTGATTCCATAAATATGGACGTTATAGTGGGATTACCGGGAGAGGGTATTGAAGAAGCCCAACAGACTATGGAGGCTATTAAAGAGCTTCATCCCGATAATTTTACTGTCCATACCTTAGCTGTTAAGAGAGCATCCAGGCTCAAAGATAGTTTTGATGAATTCAAATTTGCTTCTACAGAGACTGCATCCCATATGATGGATATATTCTATCAAGGTGCAATATCAATGGGAATGAGGCCTTATTATCTATATAGACAGAAATATATGCTAGGTAATATGGAGAATATAGGTTTTGCCATTCCTTCAAAGGAATCTATATATAATATGCAGATAATGGAGGATCAACAAACAATTTGGGCCTTTGGAGCTGCAGCTATCTCGAAGTTTTGTTATCCGTCAGAGGGACGAATAGAGCGTGCACCCAATGTTAAGAATATAGATGAATATATCAGTCGTGTAGATGAAATGATTGAGAGGAAATTAAAGTTGACTTTTTAGTTGCCAGATATTATAATTTAGAAAATTGATGCAAGTGTTAATATAATATGGTAAAGGCAAGGAAGGGTAGAGTAGCTAGCGGAGCTAAAAAGAGATGAGGTGCCGTGGCTGAAAGTGCCTCTTTAGCATAAGCTAGTGAAGGACGACCCTAGAGCTGACCTGCTGAAATAAAAGTAGGCAGTGTACGCATAAAAGCGTTAGATTTATAAGCGGGAGAAATCAATAAAGAATCAGTGATTTCTCCAACAAGGGTGGCACCGCGGGAAACGCTCCCGTCCCTTTCAAACTAATGATTGGGATGTGAGTGTTTTTTTATTGTGTAATATACTTTACAAAATCATAATTAAAGGAGGAAGAAGATGCTTACAAAAGCGCCTAGAGGTACAAAAGATGTATTACCTAGTGAATCCTATAAATGGCATTATTTAGAGAGAATAATTCGTGAAATTACTGAGCTTTTTGGATATAAGGAAGTTAGAACTCCTGTATTCGAGCATACCGAGCTATTTGTGCGTGGCGTTGGAGATACCACTGATATAGTCCAAAAGGAGATGTATACTTTTCTTGATAAGGGAAATAGAAGTATAACACTAAAACCTGAAGGAACAGCAGGGGTAGTTAGGGCATACATAGAACATGGCTTACACAACCTTGCTCAGCCAATAAAAATGTATTATATAACCCCGGTTTTTAGGTACGAAAATCCTCAGGCAGGGAGACTTAGGCAGCATCATCAGTTTGGAGTAGAGGTTTTTGGAGCAAAGGAAGCATCCATAGATGGAGAAATAATCGCTCTAGCTATGGAGTTATTTCATAGATTAGGCCTTAAAGAATTGGAACTTAATATAAATAGCATAGGATGTCCTAATTGTCGTCCTAGATATCATGAGGTGCTAAAAAAATATCTAGAGGATCATCTAGATGAGCTATGCCAAACTTGCAATACACGATATGAAAAGAATCCACTTAGAATTTTAGATTGTAAGAATAAGGAATGTGGAGTTATTGTAAAAGATGCACCTATCATATTGGACTATCTATGCCAAGAATGCAGTACTCACTTTGAGGAACTACAAAGTTTCCTATCAGCTGCAAATATAGATTTTAAGGTAAATCCCATGATTGTGAGAGGGTTAGATTATTATACCAAAACCGTATTCGAAATCATTTCCAACCAGATTGGTGCTCAAGGCACCGTGTGTGGGGGAGGAAGGTATGACGGATTAGTTAAAGAATGCGGTGGTCCTGATACTCCTGGTGCGGGATTTGGATTAGGTTTGGAAAGATTATTATTAGCTTTGGAAAGTCAAAATTTAGAGATTCCCCAGCAAGAAGCTAGAGATGTTTACATTGTGACTATCGGACAACAAGCAAGACATAAAGCTTTTGAATTATTACAAGTTATGAGGTCTAACAATATCCTGGCAGATATGGACCATGTAGGTAGAAGCGTAAAAGCACAATTTAAATACGCTGACAAAGCCAATGTTTCATGGGTATGTATCCTTGGAGAAGAGGAACTACAAAATAATCAGATCAAGGTCCGGTCTATGAAAGATGGTAGTGAAGAATTGGTATCCCAGGATAAAGTTATTGATTACTTAAAAAGCAAAAAAGGGGCGGTGAAATAAAATGGGAGAATCAATTAAGGGACTCAAAAGAACTCATATGTGCGGTGAGCTTACATCACAAAATGTAGGTGAGAACGTAGTCCTTATGGGATGGGTACAAAGACGTCGTGATCTAGGTGGCCTCATTTTTGTTACTCTAAGAGATAGAACGGGAATAATACAGTTGGTTTTCGATCAAGAGGAATCTAGTGACCTTTTTGACAAAGCAGCCGCTTTGCGTAGTGAATATGTTATTGCTTGTAGGGGACAGGTTGTAAATAGGGCCCCTGAAGCCATCAATCCTAACATGGCTACAGGTGAAATAGAAGTAAGAGCAGAGGAGCTTCGGATCCTATCAAAATCAGAGACGCCACCCTTTTATATTGAGGATAATACCAACGTAAGCGAGGCGTTAAGATATAAATACAGGTATCTAGATCTTAGAAGGCCTGAAATGCAGAGAAATCTTATGATTAGACATAAAATAGCCAGTCAGGTAAGAAACTTTTTAAATGAAAGAGGCTTCTTGGAGATTGAAACTCCTATGTTAACCAAGAGTACCCCGGAAGGTGCTAGGGATTATCTGGTACCTAGTAGAGTTCACCCTGGTAAGTTTTATGCTCTACCTCAATCACCCCAGCTATTTAAGCAGCTACTTATGTTGGCTGGCTATGATAGATATTACCAAATTGTAAGATGTTTTAGAGATGAGGACTTGCGTGCCGATAGACAGCCTGAATTTACTCAGATTGATATCGAAATGTCCTTTGTAGAAATAGATGATGTCTTGACTATAAATGAGGAGATGATAGCTCATATTTTTAAGCAGGTTCTAGATATAGATATTCCAACTCCCTTTAAACGTATGACCTATAAAGAGGCTATGGAAAGGTATGGTTCAGATAAGCCTGATACTAGATTTGGATTAGAGCTTGTTGATGTTAGCTCCTTGGTTGCCAATTCGGAATTTAAAGTATTTTCCGGAGCAGTTAAAAAAGGTGGCAGTGTCAGGGCCATAAATGCAAAAGGGGC